>JBBSRT010000195.1:0-2964 GCA_038242765.1 Propionibacteriales bacterium | reverse complement strand
CTCAACAACGAGCGCGTGGCCATCGGTGGGCTCGCCACGGCACGTGAGGACGGACAGATCGGTGTCGTTGCCAAGCGTTGGCGTGAACGCCCAGACCTTCATACGCCCGGACTGCATGACACCTTGCTGCGGTTGTGGGTCGAAGCTGAGGTGACCCGACTCAGTGCCGAGCGACTGCGCCAGCAGTTGGCGATCGGGCAACCCGGACCCGAGGGGGCGGCGCTCAAACTGGCCTTCGCGAGTCAGGCGCAGACAATCACCGGTTTCGGCATCGAACTCGAGGGCGAGCAGGGTCTGCGCTTCGACGACTGGACGATGAAACGGCCCGACGGCGTTGACTTCACCGGCCGTGGCCCGGGCTACCGCTATCTGCGGGCCAAGGGCAACTCGATCGAAGGTGGCACGTCGGAGATCTTGCGCAACGTCGTCGCCGAACGTGTCCTCGGATTGCCCCCTGAGCATCGTGTGGACAAAACCATGCCGTTCAAGGAGATGCCCCGATGAGCGCCGACCTCTTGTATTCCGACGTCGAGGACTCGATACGCGACAGCGTCCGCAAACTCTTGGCGACCAAATTGAGCCCCGCGGACACGATCGCGTTGTATGACGGCGAGGCGGCCCAGTCGAGCCTCTGGACGTCGATCGTCACCGATCTGGGACTGGCCGCACTGATGGTTCCCGAAGGCTATGGCGGCGCGGGCGCATCGGCGCGCGAGGCCGCCGTGGTGCTCGAAGAACTGGGGCGTGCCATGGCACCCGTACCCTATTTTTCGAGCGCGGTCCTGGCGACGGTCGCCCTCGTGGAGGCCGGTGCAGGCGAACTACTTGCGCAAGTGTCCGCCGGCACCAAGACCGCTGCGCTCGCGGTTCCGCTCTCGGCGACGGCGCACAGTCTTGAGCTCACCGTGGTCGGAGACGGCGAAGCGCTGACCGGTGTCGTCACCAGCGTTGCCGATGCCGCCGGCGCCGACGTGTTTGTCGTGCCGGCTGCGGTCACCGAAGGCGGGATGGCGTTGTTCCTCGTCAACCGTGAGGACGTCTCGATCGAGTCGGTGGTGTCGCTGGACATGACCCGGCCGCTCGGAGACATCGATTTCGCCGGATCGTCGGGTGCCAAGATCCTCGTGGGCAAACAGGCTGCTTTCGCGGTGGCCTCGGCGTTGCAGCACGGGGCGGGTCTTTTGGCTTCGGAGCAGCTTGGCGTTGCGCAGTGGTGTCTGGAAACCACCCTCGCTTACGTCAAGCAACGTTTTCAGTTCGGCCGCGCAATCGGGTCATACCAGGCCGTCAAGCACCGATTGGCCGATCTGTGGCTTGAGGTCGGCCAGGCCGGTGCGGCGGCACGTTATGCCGCCGACTGCTTGGCGCGCGACTGCGACGACACCGATGTTGCGGTCGCGGTAGCGCAGGCCTATTGCTCCGATGTTGCGGTCAAATGCGCCGAGGAGGCGATCCAGCTGCATGGTGGGATCGGTATGACGTGGGAGCATCCGGTCCATCTCTACCTCAAACGTGCCAAGGCCGACCAGATCGCCATGGGTGCGCCAGGTCAGCATCGCGCGCGCCTCGCCGAACTCGTCAACCTGCCCCTGCCCTGACCCCCAAATCCGCTGAGCCTTACGTTGCGCAGGCGACACGCCGACGGATGCCTGCGTAACGTAAGGCTCACGGGATGGTCAGCCCAACGGAGCCCATGCGGAGGGCCCATCGGAGCCGGCGGCGTATTCCTCCAGCGGTATGTCGCCATCGCGCCATGCCTGCAGAATCGGCGCGACGATGCGCCAGCACTGCTCGGCGGTGTCGCCACGCACCGACAGCGACGGGTCCCCGTCGAGGATTCCCTCGAGCACTTCGCCGTAGGCCAACAGCTGACCTTCACCAAAGGACGCATCCAGGCTGACGCGTTCAAGGTCGAATGGGTCGCCCTCTCCGTTGATGTTGAGCTCGAGCGACATCTGGTCCGGCGCCAACATGATGCGCAGGATGGCCGGTTGGTCGAGGCCGATCAAACCGGTCGGCAAATGAGGCACCTGTTTGAAACGAACAACAATCTCGCGACGTCGCTCGCCCAATGCCTTGCCTGAACGCAAGGTGAACGGCACTCCGGCCCAACGCCAATTGTCGATCTCGAAGGTCGCTTCGGCCAGGGTTTCAGTGTCGTTGCCCGGGTCGACCCCGTCTTCGTCGACATAGGAGGATATCAAGGTTTCGCCAACCTTTCCGGTGCTGTAGCGGGCCCGCCGGGTCGACGAGACAGGGGCGCCACCATAGACGCCGGTTGCTCGCAAAACGATGCTCTTCGCATCACGGAAATCGGCCTCACCGAGGGTGGCCGGCGGTTCCATCGCCAACACGGCCAGCACTTGCAGCAGATGACTTTGAATCATGTCGACGAGCGCGCCAGCGTGATCGTAGTAGCCGGCACGGCTTTCGAGGGCGAGTTGCTCGTCGTAGACAATATCGACGCTTTCGATGTGTTCGCGACTCCACACCGGCTCAAAAAGTCGATTCGCAAACCGCAATCCCAACAGGTTGAAGACGGTCGAACGACCCAGGAAGTGATCAACGCGGTGGATTTGGTCCTCGGGCACGAGGTTGCGCAGTTGCGCATTGAGCGCCGATGCGCTTTCCCGGTCTGTACCGAACGGCTTTTCGAGGACCAGTCTGATTTTGTCGGGCAGTTTGACGTCGGCAAGCGCATCGCATACGCGCATCGTCACCGTCGGTGGCAGCGCAAAATAGATGGCCGGCGAGCCTTCGCATGCGGCCAGCAGTCGCTCCATGTCGGCGGCATTTGTCACATCGGCACGGATGTATGCCGCCGACTCGAGCAGGTGGTCGACCGCCGAGCCCGATGACTTTGAGGTCGCGAAGGAATCATGCAGTTTTTGCTGCCAGTCATCAACCGACAGGTCCTCGCGACCCGCGCCGAGCAACAGCACCTTGCGGCCCGGATCCTTGGTG
>JBBSRT010000194.1:0-2965 GCA_038242765.1 Propionibacteriales bacterium | reverse complement strand
GGCATATCAAAGGACTTCAAAGAACCCGCATCGACCTTCAGCTGGTCGAAATCGTCGGCGACGATGGCACCGTCCTTGCCGATGACCTCGACCTCCACTGTGGCGCTGTCGGAGCCGTCGTTGACGATCAGAAGTTGTCGTCCCTTCGCGCCGGCCGGGATTGCGCTGACGGTCTGGTTGCGGGCAGCATCTCGGGTGCGTGGAATCCATTCTGATCCCTTGGAGTCCGCGGTCGACGAATCACGCATCACGGTTGACATCGCACCTCGCCGGATCACAACATGGACACCGAGTTGCGCTTCGCCTGCGGCGAGATCAGCAAGGTTGATGTGCCGCGTTTTGCCAGCGTCAACGACGATGCCTTCGGCGTTGACGCTCTCGACGGCGCCGTTGGCGCCCACGACTTCGAGGTCGGCGACCGCGGCGGAGTCACCGAGATTGGTCAACACCAATGTCGATCGGTGCCGAACGGTCGAACCCGCGCCGACGAACCACGAGTCGGCCTGAGCCGGCGGGCAGTCGGTAACAGCCAGCCCGCCGCCCTCTTGATCGCTGCCGGTTGCGGCTGCGAATGCCACAAAACCGGCGCCGTCGTCGTCACGTTTGCGCAATTCGATAGCTCGTACGGAGCCGTTCTTGATCATCGTCTGTGACCATCCACCGCCGATGCGCAGATCGTCAAGCGCCTTGCCGCCGGGGAGCGTCGTGATCGACGTCTGCGCACTTGGGTGGGCAACAGCCTCGCCAGCAGCCACGGCCGTCGGATTGACCTGGATCGGACATGCCCGGGCGAACTCGGTGATCGTGGCCAGCGCGGGTTGCCGCGGCTGGGCCGGTGACGGCTGCCACATTGCAGCCCCAACAGCTCCGGCGGCAACGACCACAAGGAAGCTCAGTGGACGAATAAAACGGTTCACAGTTGTCTCCTTCGCTGTCGTACCGGAGCGGTCAAGACCACGGCGATGATCAGCACGAGTACATGGGCAGCGGCAATCAGCCAGCGCTCGAAACCGCCGCGGTGCTGCACCTCGACCGGTTTCGCCTCAAGGGTCCATACACGAGAATCAGGATCCTCACTGCCGGACGGGTCGAGACCTGGTGCGGCATCCAATCGTCGCGCAAGCTCGGCGTCGACTGTTGCCGGTGCATAGATGGCACTAATGCCATAGCTGGCCAAGGCTTCAAGGTTGCGACCGGTTGGGTTGGACAACAGCGTTGCGAGCAGCCTGGTGACACCGGCCGAGTCGGCCCGAGAGGGCTGGACGGCTTCCTGCCCCAGACTCATGCCGTCCGCGACGACGACGTCATAACGCACGCCATCGTTGATCCCGCCTTCCACCACCACAGTTTTCTGTGCTGGCCGCGAGGCCAGGTATGCGGGCACCTCGCGGAGGTCGCCGCGGGTGAGCGGGTCGTCAACTCCACGGATCAACCACCATGCACCGGTACCGAGCGGCGCGACGAGCGCAATCACGGCCACGGCCGCGCCAAACGCCTTCGCCGCTTGTGACCTGCGTATCGGCCGGGCCATCACATCATCGATGACGAAGAATGCGGCTGCGGCCAGGCCGCCAAGCCAGACGACAGCGCCAACCCCGCACCAGACGGGGACCGAGTCGGGACCGGGCGCAGGCGTGAACGTCATGGAACTGCCCGCAACGGTAATCACCAATCCGACCAGTGCAACGAACCAGCACCATGACACAGCTGTACGGCGACGCCCGGAGAAAAGCGTAAGGATGCCCAATGCCACGATGCCGATGCTGAGCCACGGTGAAGCAGCACCCGGCCCACCAACACGGCCGAGGATGATCTCCCACCAACTGACATTGAGCGAGCCGACATGAGCATCGGCGAGACCTGCCTCCCACCACCAGCGAAAGGGCACGACAACGCGTTGCCACATCCAGGCGCCGGTCAGCAGAGCGGGCACGAGCAGGGCGACGAGCAAGGATTGCCACGGAGCCTGCTGTCGACGCTGCGCCCGCTGTGCCGACACTGCTACTGCAGCAAACACCACGATGGCGCCCAGATAGGTCACCGGCGCAAATGCCGTCGCCAGAGCCAACCACAGTCCGAGTCGCAGGCCGGCCTGCCAACCGGGTCGATCCAGAAGCGAAGCCGTCGCGCCGACGACGACCGGAGCGACGGTCATCGCGACAACGGTGCCGATCCGGCCTTGGGCAACGGCGCCGGTCGCCACGATCACGAGAGCATAGGTGATGGCCCACACGATCCGCACTGCCCGCGAACCAAACCAGCGGCCCGACACCCGGTGCGCCGTCATGGCCGCCAACGGCACCGCGCCAAGCATGAGCACAGCGATGAGCAGGCTGGGCTCGAACCAGACGGGAAGGGCCGCGAGGGCCAGGACCAACGCGTAGGGCGGTGCGGAGACGTCGCTGCCAATGCCTACGTTATGCCAACGCTCGAAATAGAGTTGCCACCATCCGCCGGCCGTGTCGGGTGCGGGCAGCAGCGCGCCACCGTGCAAAGATCCGCCGGTGAGCAAGCCGCGAGCGGCCACCAGGGACAGGATCACCAGGACAAGGACCATCGTCAACCACGGCCGGCGGCGCCAGAAGGAGGGTCCACCGTGGTCGCCCTGCGCCGATTCGGGCGTCGCATCGAAAGCCGAGGCACGCCGACCCGATGTGCGTCTGCCGCCGGTCGAGACTGCCTCGGGTTTCATGACCGTGGTCAACACTTCTCGCAACGAGTCGAATCCGTGCTGATAGGGCAGCCACGGTGAGGGGAACAAATACCGGATGCGCGCCGCACCGATGTTCGACGTCCGCGCACGTCCCACTCGGGCAGCGCGCAGCGAGCCCGGATGCGCATACACCGATTTGAGCGCAACCAACTCGTCTCCGGCCTCTTCGGGAGCCTTCGCTATGAGGAAGCCGAGCGCCCGAATCAGCGTGCCCAAAAACAAGCGCACATACTGCCACCAGAAGGTGCCACG
>JBBSRT010000193.1:0-2966 GCA_038242765.1 Propionibacteriales bacterium | reverse complement strand
GATCGTGAAGCAGGGCAAGGGCATCATCGGCGTGGGTCGCGATCACGACCTGATCGAAATGGTGGACACTGCCGTCGCCGACGACAACGTCGGCCCCCTGGGAGTCGCGGCTGACGGAGACAACGGGGTCGCTGATGCGAATGTCGGCCAGTTTTGCGGCGAGCTTGGCCACATAGACCGCAGATCCGCCGACGACGGTGAACCACTGCGGAGAGCCTTTGATCGACAAAAAACCGTGGTGCTTGAGAAACTCGAAGAGGTAGCGTGCCGGATATCGAAGGGCAGTCTCCGCGCCTGAGGACCATACGCAGGAGACGACGGGGATTGCGTAGTGTGAGACGAAGTAGTCATTGAAGCCGTGCTCGGTCAGGAATTCGCCATAGGTTGCCGGACCGTCGGGCGACTCTGGCTGCTCAAGCAACGCATATGCGGCGCGTTGGTAGCGTTTGACGTCGACGAGCATCCGCAAATAACGCGGGTCGAAAATGCGGCGACGCTGCGCGAAAAGGCCTTTGGCGCCGCGGCCGCCGGCATATTCAAGGCCGCACCCGTCGCAATGGATGCTCATGCTCATCTCGGTCGGCTGGACCTCGACATCGAGCTCTGCGAACAGTCGCCGCAAATAGGGATAGGTGCGGTCGTTATGGACGATGAAGCCGCTATCAATGCGCAGCGTTTCGCCGTCGTCGGCGACATCGTGGGTGTGCGCATGGCCACCCAGGCGGTCGTCGGCCTCGAAGAGGACCACATCGTGCGAGGAACGCAAGATGTATGCCGCGGTCAGACCCGAGACTCCCGAACCGATAACCGCGACACGCTTTTTCGCCACATGTTTGCTCACCCTGTTGATTCGGGGCGATCAGGCCGGTGGATTGGTCTGATCGACCGGGGGAGTCGCCGGGATGATCAGGGTCTCATCGGCGTCGGCGCGTCGACTCGCCTCGCGGATCTCGAACATTTCGGTGGCGAAGGAGCCGATCTCGGTGGTGACGTCGCGGGTCGCGCCGATAACGATGGCTGTGACCCTACCCAGAGAGCCGATGGCGGCCTCGGCGGCCTGCTGAACCGCATCCTTGCTGATCTCGCGGCGGCTAAGGGCCATCGGTAGTCCTCTCCAAGTGCAGGCGGCGACGCCGGCGTCTTGTGCGCCGGAGTCGTCCGTGGTGGTGACACCATTATGCGATGCTTCACGAGCGGCGGCTTGCTTAGCCCACTTGCGCTGATACTTCTTCGCCCACTTGGTCTTGTCCTTGGGCGGCACCGCATACTTCACGAGCTGCTTGGCGACGCTGAACAGTTGTTTTGAGAAGCGACCGGTGTTGTATTGCAGGCCGTACTTGTCGCACAGCGCGCGGACCTCTGCGGATACTTCGGGGTAGCGGCGAGCCGGGATGTCAGGAAACAGGTGGTGTTCGATCTGATAGCTCAGGTTGCCGCTCATGGTGTGGAAGAACTTGTGACCGGTGATGTTGGCCGATCCGAGAAGCTGACGCAGATACCATTGGCCACGGGTCTCGTTTTCTGCCTCAGCTTTCTGGAATGTCTGCACATCGGCGGGGAAGTGGCCACAAAAAATGATGTTGAAGGTCCAGATGTTGCGGGCCAGGTTGGCGATGCCGTTGCCGACCAATGTGGAGGCGAAGAACGGGCCGGTCAGTGCCGGGAACATGACGTAGTCCTTGGCCATCTGCTTGCCGGTCTTCTGCCAAGCGCGTTGCAGTCGGCCTTGGAAGGCGGCCTTCTGCTCGGGTGTCTTGACCTTGCCCTTGACCGCTTCGTCCCATTGCGTGCCGTGTGCCATGACACCAAATTCGAAAACCATCATCAGTGCAAGCGCATAGATCGGGTTGCCCAGGTATTTCCACTTATAAGGCTGGTCCTCATCGATACGGACGAGCCCGTAGCCGATGTCCTTGTCCAACCCATGGATGTTGGTGTAGGTGTGGTGAATGAAATTGTGGGTGTGTTTCCAGTCTTGCGACGGGGCGACGTTGTCCCACTCGTAGTCGCGGCCCTGGATCTGCGGGTCATTCATCCAGTCGTATTGGCCGTGCATGACGTTGTGGCCGATCTCCATGTTGTCGAGAATCTTGGCCGCTGACAGCGAGGCCACGCCCAGCATCCATGCCGGTGGGATGAACGGCACATACATTAGTGCGCGTCCGGCAACTTCAAGACCGCGTTGGGCTTTGATGACGCCGCGGATGTAATCGGCGTCTTCCTTGCCCAGGTCGTCGAGCATGCGCTGGCGGATTGCGTCGAGCTCATTGCCGAACTCTTCGAGTTGTTCGTACGTCATGTATTCGAGGCCGATGGTGGCGCGCTTGGCGACGTCTTCGCCGGTCAGCGGCCTAGGAGCCTCGTTGTGGTTGGTCGCCGAATAGGTTTCGGTGCGAGTTTCGTTGATCGTTGTCGTCATCTCGGTTCCTTTCGAGCAGGGTTTTTCGGTCAGTGTTTTTCGGTCAGAGGGCGACGCAAAGGTCGCCGACCGGTTTGTTGACACAAATTTTGATGGGTTCGTCGGTATTGGCGCGGACCTCGCCGCTGATGATGTTGCTGATCGCACCATGCTTTTTCTGTATGACACAGGTGCTGCACACGCCCATACGGCAACCGAATTCGGGTTTGAGTCCGGCGGCCTCGGCTTGTTCGAGGATGCTGCGGCCATCGTTGGGTACGTCGATGCCGCTGTCCTCGAAGGTCAGCGTGCCGGTGGCATCGGCTGCATCGAGGTCGACCGAGGGCACCTTGAAGTATTCGAGTTTGAGCTGGTCGGATGCGTCTGCTTCGGTGTAGATCTCTTCGACACTCTGGATGAGTCCGGCGGGGCCGCATACATAGGTCAAGGTGCTGGCGAGGTCGATGCCCAGATGCTTGAGGTGATCGATGGTGAGACGGCCGGCGAGCTCGGCGCCGGGTGCCGGTTGCTGGGTGTAGATACGCACGACGTTGGCCCATGGCGCGTT
>JBBSRT010000192.1:0-3061 GCA_038242765.1 Propionibacteriales bacterium | reverse complement strand
GACCGAGCATGAGGTTGTCGACGACGTTGAGGTTTTCGAAGAGCTCGATGTTTTGAAAGGTGCGGGCGATGCCCATGGCCGCAATCTTGTGGGCAGCGATGCCCAAGAGGTTGGCGCCTTCGAAGGATACCGACCCCGCTTGTGGCCGGTAGACGCCCGAGAGCACATTGAATATCGATGTTTTGCCAGCACCGTTGGGTCCGATGATGGCAAACAATTCGCCGGGGAGCACGTCGAAGTCGATACCGTCGAGTGCTTTGACTCCGGCAAAGGAGAGTTCGACGTCGCGCACTTCGACGACCGGATTCATGAAAGCCACCTTTTGCGTCGCTTGTAGTGCTTGACGTCGCGGTATGAGGTCGATGCCTCATCGCCCATGCCCAGATAGAACTCGCGGATGTCATCATCGGCGAGCAACTCAGCAGCCGGCTTGTCCATCACGATCTTGCCGTTCTCCATCACGTAGCCGTGGTCGGCGATCGACAGTGCCATCGTGGCGTTTTGTTCGACCAGAAGGATGGTCGTGCCACGTTTGTTGATTTCGACGATGATGTCCCGCACCTGCTGGATGATTTTTGGAGCCAGCCCGAGACTGGGTTCGTCGAGCAGCAGGTATTTGGGGTTGGAGACGATGGCGCGTCCGATGGCGAGCATTTGCTGCTCCCCGCCGGACAGATAGCCCGCGGTGCGTTTGCGCCGTTCGCGCAAAATCGGGAACAGATCGTAGACCTCGTCGATCGCGGTGTTCAGTCCGCGCGGACTCGTATGGCCGCCGGCGCGCAGATTGTCTTCGACGCTGAAGTCGGTGAAGACGCGTCTGCCTTCGAGGACCTGCTTCAGGCCGGCGCCGACGATCTTGGGTGCTGCCCATTTGTGGATCGGGCGCTCATCGAGCAGTATCTGCCCCTTGGTCACCTTGCCGTCGTGGACATCCAAAAGCCCTGAGAGGGCCCGCAGGAGGGTCGTTTTGCCGGCACCGTTTGCGCCCAGAAGGGCAACGATCGAGCCCTGCGGAACGTCGAGGCTCACGCCGCGTAGCACTTGAATGACGTCGTTGTAGACGACTTCCAGGTTGCGGACCGAAAGCATGGGCTCTCCCGTCTGGGCTGGGTGCTGACTTGGCAGTTGGTTGAGTCGCCGTGAGCCTATCCGTGACTTGCGTCACGGGGCGCTAAGCGCTTGCTTTGTTATCGAAACGTAATACATGGGTACGGTCGTGCCCATGAATGACATTTCAGCTCAACCCCGCAGACCGCACATCATCGTTGTGGGAGGCGGCTTCGCCGGTCTCACCGCCGTACGAGGTCTGCGTCGCAGCGACGCCGACGTGACGCTCATCGACCAACACGCCTACAGCACGTTCCAGCCGCTGCTTTATCAGGTCGCGACCGCAACCCTGAATCCCGGCGACATCACCTGGTTCTTGCGATCGGTGCGTTCAAAGCAAAAGAATGTCTATGTCGTCAACGGCAAGGTTGTCGACATGGACCACGATGCCCAAACGGTTACTTTGGCCGGCGGTGGAGTGCTGCGATATGACCGCCTGGTTATCGCCGCGGGAGTGACGGCCAACTATTTCGGTATCCCCGGCGCCGACAAATATGCGATGCCGCTCTACCAACGCACCGATGCGTTGGCGGTGCGCGACGCGATCTTCACCAACCTCGAATCCGCAGCGCTGCACCGCCAAGACCGCGACTTGCGCATCGTCGTCGTCGGCGGAGGGGCGACCGGTGTGGAGATGGCCGGAGCGCTCGCCGAAATGCGCAACAACGACATGCCGGTCACCTATCCCGAGCTTGACCCGCAACGCACCCACATCACGCTGGTGGAGATGGCGCCAACGCTGCTCGGGCCTTTCAAGCCAACGCTGCAAAAGTATGCGTACAAAGCGCTTGACGAGCGAGGCGTCGACATTCGGCTGAAGACGGCCGTCAAGGAGGTCCGCGCCGATGGCGTCGTCGACGGCGACGGCAACTTCATCCCCGCGGGCATTGTCGTATGGGCCTCCGGCGTGACCGTCGACGACGCGGTCAAAGGCTGGGGTCTGCCACAGGGTCGGGGTGGCCGGATCAGCATCGACGACCACCTACGGGTGCAGGGAGTCGAGCATGTGTTTGCGATCGGCGATATTGCGGTCGAAGACGGCGATCGTGCGTTGCCGCAGTTGGCTCAACCGGCCACGCAGGGCGGCAAATATGTTGCCAAGGTGCTCGAAGCCGAACTCTCGGCGCTTGCGCAGACGCATCTCGACCGCTTCGCATACCGCGATTTGGGGACGATGGCAACGATCGGACGCAATTCAGCGGTCGCCGAGATCAAGGGGCTGCCGCCGATCAAAGGATTCATCGCCTGGGTCCTCTGGACCGCCGTACACCTGTTCAACTTGCTGGGCGGACGAAACAGGCTAGCCACGATGATCAACTTGGGCGCCAAATACCTGTTTTGGCGCCGGAGCCACAATGCCATCGTCGGCGACACCCCCGTGGCTGCCGTCGAAGGCGACCATACGGATTAAAAAACCCGCTCAGCGGATGGGGAGGGTTTAGCGGTCGACTTCGCCGGCGATGTAGGCCTCGAGGCTTTCGCGGCCCTCGTGGTCAGGACGCTGCTCGGGCGGCGACTTCATCAGGTATGACGATGCGGACAGCAAAGCGCCGCCGATACCGCGGTCCTTGGCGATCATCGCGGCGCGAATGGCGTCGATGATGATGCCCGCCGAGTTGGGTGAGTCCCACACTTCGAGCTTGTACTCGAGGTTGAGAGGCACATCACCGAAGGCGCGGCCCTCAAGTCGAACATAGGCCCATTTGCGGTCATCGAGCCATTGCACATAATCACTGGGGCCGATGTGTACGTTCTTGGCCCCGAGGTCGTGATCGAGGTTCGACGTGACGGCCTGGGTCTTTGAGACCTTCTTGGACTCCAAGCGGTCGCGTTCGAGCATATTTTTGAAGTCCATGTTGCCGCCCACGTTGAGCTGGTAGGTGCGATCAAGGACCACGCCGCGCTCCTGGAACAGGCGAGCCATCACACGGTGGGTGATGGTCGCGCCGACCTG
>JBBSRT010000191.1:0-3074 GCA_038242765.1 Propionibacteriales bacterium | reverse complement strand
GCGGTCGGAATCGGCGGGGCCGATACGTCGCGGTCGTGGGTGAATAGATCACCGACCGTGCTGACCTGTAAGTTCTTGGCCAGCGAGAACATCGTCGAGTCGCACGAACGGGGTTCCGTCACGTACGACCAAACCCAGTATCGCACAGACTGCGGCTTTTGCCCCACGTATGCCCCGACGGCTACGTCGCCGCGCGAGAGGAAGCGTTGATCGACAGCCGACGCGCACCGCGTATTTTTGTTTTGGGTGCCATTCTGATTCTCGCACTCAACTTGCGGACGGCGCCGTCGAGCCTCGGTGTGCTGCTTTCGGTACTGCGTGCTGACTTCGGCTTCTCGGCGACTGTTGGTGGCATTCTGACCACGTTGCCTTTGGTGTGCTTCGCTGTTTTTGGTAGCAGTGCCGTCCGCATCGTTTCGACACTCGGCCTGCACCGAACCACACTCGCATCGTTGGCTGTCATGATCGCGGGTTTAATCATGCGTACGTTCGTCGGCGGCACGACCACGCTCGTCATCTCTTCGGTCATCGCCTTGAGTGGCGCAGCAATCGGCAACGTCTTGCTCCCGCCGCTGGTTAAGCTGCACTTCCCCGGGCGGGTCGGGCTCATTAGTTCGCTCTACACGACCGGCATACTCGTTGGAGCCACGCTGGGGTCGATCGCCACAGTGCCGGCAGCCGATGCCTACGGCTCGTGGCGAGGCGGATTCGGCCTGTGGGCCATTACCGCAATCATTGCGATCATCCCGTGGCTCTTCCTGTTGGGGCATGACTCCAAGTCCGAAATTGATGCCGGCATCAAGTCACGGCACAGTTTGGCCGAATCGGCACGCAGTCCGCTGGCTTGGTCGATGGCCATTTTCTTTTCACTTCAATCGGCCCAGGCCTACGTCGGGTTTGGTTGGATGCCCCAGATCTACACCGACGCGGGCCTGTCGGAGACATCAGCGGCAAACATGTTGGGAATTGCCGCCGCGATGGGCATCCCGGTGAGCCTCGGCATGTCGTTCCTACTGCGCACCCTCGGCAGCAAATTGCTTGTCGTCTCGTTCGGTGTGCTGCAACTGGTGGGATGGCTCGGTCTAATGCACAGTCCGGCGACTGTGCCATGGGCTTGGGCGATCATTGTCGGTTTGGGAGGCGGCGCAGTCCCGTGGGTGCTGACGATGAGTGGACTGAAGTCGCGCACCGTCGATGGCGCTGGCGCGTTGTCAGGGTTCGTTCAAAGCGTCGGCTACATCATCGCCGCTGCGGGTCCGCTGGGCGTAGGAGCCCTGCACGACCTGACCGGCGCCTGGGATGTGCCGCTGATACTGATGGCAGCCCTCAGTGTCCCGCTCGTAGCCTCAGGCCTGCATGTCGTGGCCTCCGGTTGGTTCGAGGACCAACTACGTCACTGATCACAACTTCGGGAACCACAGCGCGATCTCGCGTGCTGCCGATTGGGTCGAGTCCGAACCATGAACGAGGTTTTCGCGGTTGGAGAGAGCCAAGTCGCCGCGGATGGAGCCCGGTGCTGCTTTGCGCCCGTCGGTTGCACCGTTGATCTGGCGGACGACGTCGATTGCCTCATCGCCTTCGAGGACCGCTGCCACCAACGGGCCCGAGGTGACGAAGTCGCGAAGCGGTGGATAGAAGTCGCGGTCGACATGCTCGACGTAATGCGCGTCGGCTTGGGTCGCGTCGATCGTACGGAGCTCAAGAGCCACCAGCATCAAACCTTTTGCTTCGTAGCGGCCGATGATCTGGCCCGTGAGTCCCCGACGTACCGCATCAGGCTTGAGCAGGACAAGGGTGCGCTGTGACATGACCCCAACCCTATCCGAGGCCGCGACGCGATCTGGCCGTGACTGCCCGACCCGTTTCCGGCGCTGCGCCCATACATGACACCGGTGGCGCCGGACGGAGGGCTAATGCGTTTGCTGCGCCCATCCGGCTTTGTCGGCGGCGATCTTGCGACCGAGGAAAAACGCTCCGAGCCACAGGGCGGCAAACATGGCACCGACAAAGAACATGACCGGTACGAGAAATCCCATGCAGATCGCGGCCACCTGAATTGCATGCCCCACGTAGTAGCCCCACGGTTTCGACAAAAGGCCCGAGGTGAGAATGCACAGGACGGCGAGGCCGACGCCGACGCCGATGGCCAGAGACTTGTCGACGCCTTCGACAGCGATCATGACCGGTGTCGCCAGCGCCAAGATGATCGCCTCGAGGATCAGCATCGCGGCACACATGCCACGCATCAGAGAACACCGCCCAAAAGTGCACGTGCTTCGCCTACGGTGACGACCGAACCGGTGACCAGCACACCGCCGCCACCGATGGCCTGCTCATGGCCCGGTGTGACTTCGGCCAACATCATCGCCTTGTCGAGGGCATCGCCAATGCCGGCGACCATGTGGACGCGCTCGGCACCGAAGATGTCTTCGGCGACCTCAGCGAGTTCGTTGGCCGGCATAGCACGCCCGGAAGTGCTTTGAGTGCAGACGATCTGGGCCATCACCGGCTCGAAGATGCGCAGCATCTCCTCCATGTCCTTGTCGGCCATCACGCCCACGACACCGATCAGGGGGCTGAAACTGAAGGCATCCTGCACCGCTTCGGTCGCGGCAGCAGCGCCGTGCGGGTTGTGTGCGGCATCGAGAACGACGGTCGGGCTTCGACGCACCACCTCGAGTCGGCCCGGCGCGGTGACATTGACGAAGGCTGAGCGCACCAAATCGGAGGCAATCTCGGTCTGACCGATGAATGCCTCGACGGCAACGAGCGCGCAAGCCGCGTTATGCGCCTGATGGGCGCCGTGCAGCGGAACGAATATTTCGTCATAGCGCGCCGACAAACCCTGTACGGAAATCATCTGTCCGCCAACGGCAGTGACCTGTGACAGCACGGCAAAATCGGCCCCTTCGCGCGAAACCGTGGCCCCCACCTCACTCGCACGGTGCATCAACACATCCATCACCGACTCGGATTGCTGGGCAATCACCACATGCGAGCCGGCCTTGATGATGCCGGCCTTTTCGACCGCAATCTCCTCGGCTGTCTCACCGAGATAACGGGCGTGGTCGACG
>JBBSRT010000190.1:0-3074 GCA_038242765.1 Propionibacteriales bacterium | reverse complement strand
CGTTTCGCCGCTGGCCCACCGTCGCGCAGCCGCCTTGAAGGCATCGTGGAATCCGCGCGGATCGGTAGGAACCAAGCCGGTATGAAAAGCGTCAAGCATCGCCACGTGGTCGAATTCGTTCCAGCCCTCATCAACGTCATAGTCAGTATCCTGGCCGGCCGCCGCGAGCACCCCAACTGCCGTTTCGTGGTGGCGCCGCATCGCGCCGGACACGGCATGGGTGGGCAGCCAACCCGACGCCTCCCACGCATAACCCAACGCGCGTGACTGTTCGTGGCCCAGCGCCGACAGTGCGTCATAGTCGGCCGCACCGAACGACGCCTGGCCATGGCGGATCAAATAGACAGCACCCATGTCGCAGCTCAGTCGTTCTTTGCCATTTGCGCGGACGCCCTGGCCATCAGCCGATAGTAGAGCGGCCGGGCGAAACGCTTCACCGCATAGGCGATCCGACCATCACGGTCGGTCAAAATGATGTGTCTGTCCTTCTCGATCCCAGCAATGACTTGGGCGGCGATCTGCTCGGCGCTGACCTTGGACTCCTCGATGAGCTTGCTGCCCGATCGTTGCGAAGCCTCGTCTTTGCCACGCAGCGACGCGGACAGGTTGGTCCGGAAGAACGACGGACAGACGACCGAGACCACGATGCCGTATGGCTTGAACTCGTGAAACAACGTTTCGCTCAACGCAACAACCGCTGCCTTGACCGCGTTGTATTCGCTCATCCTCGGCGGATAGATCAGACCTGCCACCGAAGCGGTATTGATGATGTGGCCATGGCCCTGCGATTTGAGCAACGTGGTGAACGTGCGGCAACCCCGTACGACACCCAAAAGGTTGATGTCGATGATCCATTGCCACTGGTCGAGCTCAGACAATTCGATGCGTCCACCGGCGGCCACTCCGGCGTTGTTGAAGAGGTAGTCCAAGCCGCCCCAGTGGGTGACTACCCAGTCGAAGGCGTTGTCCCAATCGGCGTCCTTGATGACGTCAACCTTGAGGTAGGTCACCGAGGTGAGGCCCCGCAGCGAGGTGGGCTCGTCGGTATGGATGTCGAGAGCAAGCACGGCACAGCCACGTGCAATGAGTGCCTTGGTGAGTGCCAGACCCAAACCCGATGCGGCGCCGGTAACAACGGCGCGCTGCTGCGGTTCGATGGTCACAGATCCCACCTTATCGACCAATGCGACCGATAAACCCGCACGCATGGGGTACTAAGAGTCTGGACCGTTATCTCGGACTGGAAAGTCCTCTATGAAAGGCATTCTCGATGGCCCCACCCAATGACAAGCTGATCGCGACCCGCGAAATCGATGCACCTGCTGATGCCATTTTCGCTTTGCTCGCCGATCCTCGTCGCCATGTCGAACTCGACGGCTCCGGTTACATGCGCTCCGATCAAGACGCATCCCAGATCACCGGGACCGGCGAGGTTTTCACGATGAACATGAGTGGCGACCACATGGGTGGCGACTACCAGAGCGAGAACCATGTCACCGCATACGAGAAAAACAAGCAGCTGGCATGGAAGACGGCGCCGGCCGGTCAGAAACCACCGGGATGGCAATGGGAATGGGACCTCGAGCCCATCACCGACGGCTCGACCAAGGTCACTTTGACGTATGACTGGAGCGAGGTCACCGATGAGGAGATCCTCGCCAAACTCCACTTCCCGTTCGTGCCGCAAAGTGGACTCGACGAGTCGTTGAGCAAGCTCGTCTCGGCCGTCTCGTAAAAAGTAGTCAGTCGACCTTGAACCTAACGGTGTGCCAACCCGATGCCCCGTTGGGCCGCGGGTCGGCACGCTTCGATGTCTGGGTGTAACCCGAGGCATCGGTGGCTCGAACACTCAACTCATGATCACCCGAAGTGGCCGCGTCCCATTGCCACGACCATTGCCGCCAGGTGTCCGCGGTGTCCTGCGCCGCGAGGGTGGCCGAAGCCCACTCTCCATCGTCGACGCGCACCTCAACGCCGGTGATGCCGGTGTGTTGAGCCCAGGCGACACCGCCGACACGCACTTTGTCAGGCGCGAAGCTCTGCGAAGGGCGCGGTACGTCGATGCGCGACGCGGTCTTGATCGGGGCTTGCCGATCCCATGCCCGCTCGGTCCAATAGGCGGTGAAATCGGCAAATCGAGTCACTTCCATGTCGACCAGCCACTTGGTTGCCGAGACGAAACCGTACAGGCCGGGTACGACCATGCGGGCCGGGAAGCCGTGTTCGAGCGGCAGCGGTTGACCGTTCATGGCAATGGCAATCAATGCGTCGCGACCGTCGGTCAGATCCCGTATGGGGGTTCCGATGGTCATGTTGTCGGCGCTTTTGCTCAGGAGAGCGTCGGCGCCGGCGCGGACGCCGGCACGCTCCAGCAGGCCCTTGATCGGGACGCCGATCCAGGTGGCATTGCCGATGTATGGGCCGCCAACGTCATTGGAGACACACGTCAAGGTGATGCGGCGTTCGACAAGTCGTTCGCGAAGCAAATCACGAAAACTGAGGTTGATCTCGTTGTCGACCATGCCGTGAATGCGTAGGTTCCAGTCCTCGGCGGGCACATCGGGTATCCGCAGCGCGGTGTCGATTCGATAGAAGTCGCGATTGGGTGTGATGAATTTCGAAATACCTTTCACGTCGGTCGACACACCTGGCCCAATGGCAGCGGCCGCATCAGCCGGCGCTGGAATCTTCAAAGCTTCCCGGGACGCTGTCGCGGCCGCGGTGCCGAAAATCCTGCCGATTGCGGTGCCGACAACGACAACGAATCCGGCGCCAAGAGCAGCCCTGAGGAAGGCTCGCCGATCGAAATCGCCGACGATGTCGTCGTCTGGGCGACTGCCGAGTCCGATGGCCTTGAACAGCGTCGCGAGCACGGCAAGGCTGACCACCAACGCGACAATCGCCGGTGACATGACGGCCAGTCGTGAGGCATCGGCGGTGCGGTCGAGGGCGGCCGCAAGCAAAGCAAGCAGACCGATGCCGGCGACGATGGCGTAGGCCAGCCGCGGCCTCGTGATGCCCACCATTCCGGCGATGGCCGCCAGCAGGGCGAGTACGACGACAACGCCGCCGAT
>JBBSRT010000189.1:0-3079 GCA_038242765.1 Propionibacteriales bacterium | reverse complement strand
GGCGAGGCGCTCGCACGCCGCGTCGATGCGTTCATCGGTGCCGGTGATCCCAACCCGCACGTGATTGGCCCCGGCGCGGCCGTAAAAGTCGCCCGGAGCAGCCAGGATACCGAGCTCGGCAAGCCAGTCGATCGTGTCGCGGCACGGCTCCCCACGCGTCGCCCACAAATAGAGCGCGCCCTGAGAATGTGTGATCTCGAAGCCGGCGGTCTCCAACGCCGCCCACAACTTCGCGTGCCGGGCCGCATAGAGGGCACGCTGCTCGTCGACGTGTGCATCGTCGCCGAGAGAGACCCGCATCGCCTCCTGTACGGGTCGCGCCATGATGAGCCCGAGGTGCTTGCGAACCAAAAGAAGTTCGTCGACAACCTGCTGATCGCCGGCGACAAAGGCGGCACGATAACCAGCCAGGTTGGAGCGTTTCGACAGCGAATGCAACGCCAATAGCCCTTTGAGACTGCCGCCGTTGATGTCGGGATGCAAGATCGAATACGGCTCGCCGTCCCACGCATATTCCAGATAACACTCATCGGAGACCAACAGCACGCCGCGTTCGCGCGCCCAGTCCACGGTCTTCTGCAAATGCTCGGGCCCTACGATGCGCCCGGTCGGGTTGGACGGCGAATTAAGATAAAAGATTTTGGGCGTGACCGGCCCGATGCCGATCGTCGAGTCGGTGGCAAGCACCGAAGCCCCGACAAGTCGCGCGCCCACCTCATAGGTTGGGTAGGACAGCGCCGGGATGACGATCGTGTCACCGGGCCCGATGCCCAACTGCATGGGCAGGCTCGCGATGAGTTCTTTGGAACCGATGGTGGGAAGCACCGCATCCGGGCTCAGTCCCGTGACACCGAATCGGCGTGCCAGCCAGTCGACGGCCGCCTGGCGCAACGCTGCCGTGCCGTAGGTCTCAGGATATCGAGGCGAGTCCGCTGCCGCACACAACGCGTCTTGGGTGACGCCGGGTGTCGGGTCGACCGGGGTACCGATCGATAAGTCGACGATGCCGCCGGTATGAGCGCTTGCTCGCGCTTTCGCTGCTGCGATCGTGTCCCAGGGAAACGTCGGGAACCGCCCCGAAACCGGCACCATCTCAGGGCTGGTTTTGTGGCGGGAGCGCAGCGATCATCGGATGATCCTTGTCGATCACGCCCATTTTCGCGGCCCCGCCCGGCGACCCCAGATCGTCAAAGAAGTCGACGTTGGCCGCATAATATTCTTTCCACTCTTCGGGAGTGTCGTCCTCGTAGAAGATCGCCTCGACGGGGCACACCGGTTCGCACGCACCACAATCGACGCATTCGTCGGGTTGGATGTAAAGCATCCGTTTGCCTTCATAGATGCAGTCGACAGGACATTCATCGACGCACGCCAAATCCTTGATATCGACGCAAGGCTGGGCGATGACGTATGTCACGGTTTTCTCCTCATTAATTGACTGTCTCCAGTATCGCCATACAAATAAAACCGGAGCCGGTCAGGTCCGCCTAAGGGATACTGGGAGAATGTTGTCATCTGTGGGTGCGGAGTTGCTTGGTCAACGGATGGTCATCCGGTATGAAGTGGGCGGTGTCGCGCACGGTGATGGGCCAAGTATGACCGATGTCATCGGCCGCGTGCTAGTCGTCGACGATGCCACGGTGGTCCTGGAACGCCGCGACGGTACGACGGCCTCGATTAGTCAGCATTCGATTGCCATCGCCAAGGTGGTGCCAGCGGTGCCAAAACGATCCCGCAGCGCTCAACGGATCAGTGCCGACAACCTCGACCGCATCTGTACGCGCGGTTGGCCGCCGGTGGAGTCGCAACCACTGGGAGACTGGGAGTTGCGCGCTGCCGGTGGCTTCACCCGGCGCGCCAATTCCGCTGCCGTACACGGAAATCCCGATGGTGCTCCCGCGGCGGCGTTGGCCGCGATCATCGATTTCTACCGGGCTCGCGACATCGTGCCGCGGGCGCAGGTCGTGATCGGAGGGCCATGGGAATCCGTTTTCGAAGCGGCCGGCTGGGCACCGAGGCCTGACATGCCCGGCACGACCCTCGTCCAGGTCACCCAGATGTCGGAAGCGTTGGCCGGTGCGCCCGGCGATGACATCGTTGCGGTTACCATCGCGGGGACGGCGGGATCGTCATGGTTGGAGCGCTACCGTCGCCCGGGCGATCCGCCCGGCGAAGACCTTGCACGCACCGTTGTCGAAGGACCGCGCACGGTCGGTTTTGCTTCGATCGATGACGTGGCGATCGGTCGCGTCGTGGTCACCGGCGAATGGGCGGGAATCAGTTGCCTCAACGTCGCACCGGCGGCCCTGCGCAGCGGATTGGGCCGCGCTATCGTCGAGGCATGTCTGGGTTGGGCCTCCGAGCGCGGAGCCGACAAGGTCTACATCCAGGTCGGCGCGGACAACACCGCGGCGCTGGCCCTCTACGGGTCATACGGATTCGTCGATCATCACGCCTACCGCTATCTATCGCCACCGACCACAACCTGAGTGTGTTCTCGGGTCAGTCGTCCTTGGGTTTTTTCTGACAGCGGACCTCGTCGGCGGCGCGATAATGCGCGGTGTCGGTTTCGGACTTCACCTTTACACCCTTTTGGTAAAAGGTGCGATAGACGTCAATATCGAATCCACGGACCGGGGACTGCGCGACGCAACGGTCCGTGGGGTCATAACGCAGGCCGGGCTTGTGGAAGTTGCGCCTCGCAGAAACACCGGCCTTGATGTCCCAAACCTTGGTCGAATACAGCTGGACTCTCATGACGCCCTGCCGCCCTGGCGCACTCTTTTGGACCGTCGCATGGATCAGGACGCCATACTTCGTGTCGTTCTTGAACTTCAGATCCAGGCTGCCCCAATAGACCGTCGCCTCGCGGCCCACCGGATAGCGCGCGATGTAGAAGTCATGCGGATGGTGTTCGACGTCGGTCATACCGGCAAAGAACGCCGCATTGTATGTCGTGGTGACCACCTGGGAGACGCCTCCGCCGAGCTCTTCGCGAAATACTCCCCCGTTGATGACCGTGCCCTGGGTGAAGCCGTTTGCCGTCGTACGCTCACCGACCGTGTCGTTGAAGCTGAAT
>JBBSRT010000188.1:0-3166 GCA_038242765.1 Propionibacteriales bacterium | reverse complement strand
GAAGACGTCTTGGGACAAAGTCGCTTCGGCAACGACCGGGGTGAAGGGGCCCTTCCCGGAACGGAACAGCAATCGCGTCATGGTTTCAGTCTGTCATGTGGGGTTCGCGCTGATCGGTATGCTGCCATCGTGGTCGACGTCAGACAAAAGTTGCTAACGGCAATATCTGGGGTCGCCAACGGTCTGCGGCGGCGACCGGCACGGGCCTTGCTCAGCGTGATCGTCCCGGTGTACAACACCGAGGAGTTCCTTGACGAATGCCTGCATTCGATTAGAACGCAGCATCACCGCAGGATCGAGATCATCGTTGTCGATGACGGATCGACCGATAGCAGCGTCACCATCGCCAAACGGCACGCGGTCGAAGATCGGCGAGTCCAACTGATTCGTCAAGCTAACGCCGGGGTGTCGGTGGCCCGCAACGTGGGCGTCGCATCTGCTCGTGGCAGTTATCTCACTTTCGTGGACGCCGACGACACGGTGACCGAGGACGGATTCGCACGGGCCGTGGTCTGTCTTGAAGCAACGGGTTCGGACTTGGCCGTCTTGAAATATCAGCGCATTCGAGACGGCAAGATCGCCAACCCCGCACGTTGGATCAGGGCGCTTCATAAGCACGATCGGCTCCAAACCGACCTTGTACGTTGTCCCGAGATGATGGTCAATGCCGCAGCTTGCGCGAAAGTTTATCGACACGACTTCTGGCAGCGTGAACATTTTGCGTTCACCGCCGGCATGCTTTATGAGGACCAACTTTTCACTGTGCAGACCTACCTCGCGGCGAACTCTGTCGACGTCTTGGCCAACGCCGGATACAACTGGCGGGTGCGCGAATCATCGATTTCACAGGGCCATGCCAGCGCTGATAACCTGCGTGCGCTCCTTGATGCGACGTTGCTGACCCTCGACACGCTTGCCGCGTTGCCGTCCGCGCGCGAAGAGCGGGCACTTCAAAAGCTGTGTTATGACATGACCATCTCGACCCTCAAGCTTGAACGCGCCGATGACGAATATTTGAGCGTCTTGATAGACAGACTTCCGCTCATTGTTGACCTGGTGCCGCGGGCTCGGTTCCTTGCGGAGGTTCCGGTTCAGTTCAGGGTCCTGTATGAACTCATCTGCCAAGGTAAACGACAAGCCGTTTGGTCCTACGTGCAGGCAGAAGGCATGCAACTCCAGATGCAGGCCACCGGTCTCGAACCGGGAGGTTTCAGCGCATATCTGCCCGGCTGGCAACGCGACGGGCTAGAAGCCGAAACCTATGTCCTCTGCGCCGACCAGACACCCCTCAAGACCCGCGTCCTAGACGTGTCCAAAACGTCCTCAGGTGTTCTGAACGTCGCCATCGAGGCCTACATACAGAATGTTGATTTTGCCGAGTTTGTCCCCGACATTCGCGTGTCTTTGGCAGGTGCCGCGTGTGCGCTGAGCAGGTCGCCGCACGCCGCGACCGTCACCTCGCGACAAAATGCGGTGCGCCGGTATGCGGATTCGGGCTGGGCGGTGGCAATCGAGGACGCGGGTCGGTTGGACGCCAAAAGCCTTGTCGTTCAGATCGACGTTGCAGCCGGTCCGTTCGAGCGTTCGGGCCGGCTACGGGTTGACATCAGGCACCCGTCCACGATGTGATTCATCGCACTTCGGTTGGTAATCGGAATAGTGGACCATCTAAAATTGCGACGTCAACATGTCTGGTACCCGAACAGGGACTGGAACGGAAAGGCATCACTATGGAACGCCTCAACATCGGGGTCATTGGAGCAGGCCGAGTCGGCGCGGTCGTTGCCGCAAGGTTGCGAGCCGCTGGACACAAGATCACCGCGGTCAGCGGCAGGTCGCATGCATCAGCACTACGCATCGGCACACTCATCCCGCAGGTCACCGTTGCTTCGCCGTCGAAGGTGGCGGCCGGCTGCGACGTTCTCATCATCGCCGTTCCTGACGATGCGCTCGTCCAAGTCGTCCACGACATCGCCGGCATTATCGAGCCGGGCTGCGTCGTGGTTCATACAAGTGGCCGTCACGGTGTCGGTGTCCTCGAACCGCTGACACTGCGGGGTGCTCGCCCCATCGCGCTCCACCCGGCAATGACTTTCACCGGCACTGACATCGATCTGGACCGTACGTGCGTGTTCGGGATCACCGCCGGGGCTGCTGAGCACGATTTAGCCGAGATGCTGGTGAGCGACCTCGGTGGAACACCGATGTGGATCCGCGAGGATGACCGAGCGCTTTATCACGCTGCCCTGGTCCATGGTTCGAATCATTTGGCCACCCTCGTATTGCAGTCGATGGGCTTGTTGCGAGACGCCGGTGCTGCCGAACCGTCGGAGGTGTTGCGGCCATTGCTAACCGCGGCTCTGGACAACGTGCTTGCCTATGGCGATGCGGCGATGACCGGCCCCGTCGTGCGCGGCGACCGCTCGACCATCCGAGCCCATTTGGAGGCGTTTGCCAACGCCGACGTCGAGGCGGACACGGTTGCGGCCTACGCCGAGCTGGCAAAGTCGACAGTCTCCCGCGCCGTGGCAAGTGGCCGTCTCAGTGTGACCGAGGCAGGCGGTATCCGACGCGAACTCGTCGAGGCCGACTGGAATGCCATGGCCCAAACGGTCGCGGCATTCTAATGTCGACCAGCGTGGTGCGAACCAAGGCCGATCTCGCGCGGGCACTGAAGGGACGCGGCGCAGTCTCCTTGGTTCCGACCATGGGTGCGCTTCACGACGGCCATTCGCGACTTCTTGAGCACGCAACCGGCTACGGAGACATCGCGGTGGCCTCAATCTTTGTGAATCCGACACAGTTTGCGCCCGGAGAAGATTTCGCAGACTATCCGCGTGACTTCGATGCGGACGTGGAGCGTTGCGAACAAGCCGACATTGCGGTGGTATTCGCACCCGACGTGCACCAGATGTATCCCGGCGGCACCGGCGTGACTGTCGATCCGGGGCCACTGGGAGCCGTGCTCGAAGGCGCCAGCCGCCCGACCCATTTTGGTGGAGTACTCACCGTGGTGTCGAAGCTTTTCGGTTTGGTCCAACCCGATTATGCCCTCTTCGGCGAAAAGGACTTCCAACAACTGACTCTCATACGGCACATGGTTCGAGAACTTTGTATGCCGGTGGAGGTTGTCGGCTGCCCGATCGTGCGTGAAAGCGACGGGCTG
>JBBSRT010000187.1:0-3169 GCA_038242765.1 Propionibacteriales bacterium | reverse complement strand
TCTGGACATGTCGGACTCATTTTTCTTCTACTACGCGGCACTACCGGTTGTGGTGTTTGGCGTATTCATGGCGTGGCGGATTGTGCACTCCCCATTTGGACGTGTCATCGTCGCAATTCGCGAAAACCCCGACCGTACGCGGTCCCTGGGCTATGGCATCGGAAAATATAAGGTCATCGTCTTTGTCCTATCCGCCTTCCTTGCGGGTCTTGCCGGCGGCCTTTTCTCGATCAACCACGGCTTCGCGTCGCTTCAGGAGGTCTATTGGACGACCTCGGGGAAGGTCGTGGTGATGGTTGTCCTCGGAGGCATGGGGACACTGTGGGGCGGGCTCATTGGTGCCGCGATCGTCGTACAGCTGGACGACTTCTTGGCGACGGCCGGGATTGATGCCAATGGCATTGTGACCGGCACGATCTTCATCCTCACAGTGCTGCTATTCCGCAAGGGCATCTGGGGGACTGCAGCCGCGATGCGCCGACCGCGAAGGCGGCCGAAGGTCGACGTGGTCAAAAATGACGAAAAGATCCCCGTTTCAAGCGCCGAAGATAGACGCTGAAGCCTCAAACCACCGGGTTTGTTTTCAGTGATCCGACGGCGCCACGCTGACGCACTTCGACGCGTCCGCTGCTGATACGCACATCGAATGCCGGCTGTGGACGCGTTGCCGGGCCGTGCGCGACCGCACCGTCGGCAAGGCGGAAACGGCTCTCGTGCCAGGGACAGATTACGCAACCATCTTGAATCGACCCCTCATGCAACGGCGCGCCGCGATGGGTGCACCGGTCGGCAAGCGCGCGAACGACGCCGCGGTCACGCAGGACGAGGATCGGTATGCCGTCGGCGTGCACCAGGATTGGTTCGCCGTCCTGGATCTGATTTTCGGCGCCGACGTCGGTCCAGTCGTCGACCACATGCTGGAATGCCGTCGTGTCGATACCGACGCCTCGGGCATACGCGAGGTGTCCGCCTAGCCAGCCAGCGCCCGACGTCAACGCCATACCGCCCAGGCTGAGAGCGACCCCGCGGTGGTGGTCTCCGCGCCGGCGTGCGAACCAGCTGGCGGTGAACAACCCCAAACCGCCGACGTTGGCCAACGCATGTACGAGGCCGACACGTCGCTCGGGCCCTTGGGTGTCCATCCAGTCATTGAAACCGGCCGCCGCCGCAGGCAGCGCCGCCAAGTTGCCGAAGCCGACGAGTCGCATGGCCGAATCGCGACTGCCGTAGCCGCCGACCGCATCAAGAAGAGTCGCCGATAGCCATGACCCAAGCGGCGCAAGCACCAGCGCAGGGTGGGCGGGGTGTCCGGTCGCGGTGCCGCTCAACGCATCGTTGACCGGTCCGCGGCCAATGATCTTCGCGGTGGCGGTGGCCAACGGCTCGGCCAGCCGCTCGAGGAACGTGGCGTTTTCGATGGCGCCGGTCACCCGGTCAGTGGCTGTGGTGATAGCTGCAAGCATCGGTGGGAACCTTTCGGGCGGTCAGTGCGGAGAACGACGGCATTTTGAGTCTATGACGGTTGACCGTATGGCGCTGGGCGCCGATTTTGTGCTGCCCCGATTTGGCTATCGGGCCACGCTGCGACGAAGATCAGGATATGGCCGAAACTCGCGACGCGTCGGTAAACCGCGGCGGCG
Organism: Propionibacteriales bacterium; assembly: GCA_038242765.1. Lineage (GTDB taxonomy): Bacteria > Actinomycetota > Actinomycetes > Propionibacteriales > Nocardioidaceae > JBBSRT01. The sequence goes on along the minus strand of JBBSRT010000187.1, from coordinate 1,529 downwards.
TCGCGCTGATGACCATCGCCCATTCGGCTGACGATTTTTATCAGGGCGTCGTACCGGCGTTGCTCCCGTTCTTGGTCGCCGAACGGCACTATAGCTATGCGGCGATCTCAGGCCTGACACTCGCGGCGACAGTGCTGTCGTCGGTGGCGCAACCGGCATTCGGCTGGTGGACCGATAAACGGCCACGGCGGTGGATGATCGGCACCGGCATGCTGACCGCAGCCGTCGGCGTCGCGATGGCCGGGCTGTTCTCGAGCTACACGATCACGTGGCTCGTTGTCGCACTGTCGGGCCTGGGCATTGCGGCCTTCCACCCCGAAGCGGCACGAGCGGCACGGCAGGCAGCCGGCAACAGCAATACCGCGATGGGTGTTTTCGCCCTCGGCGGCAACATCGGTTTCGCGCTCGGCTCGCTGATCGCAACACCGGTCTTGTTGGTTGCAGGAGTTCGCGGTACGGCGCTGCTGATCGCCCCGGGTTTGGTAATCGCACTCATCCTGTTCAAGTGGCTTGGCCATGTCCTCGACGGACCGGCGGGCAATCGACGCATCCATACGTTGCCCACGGGCACTGATGACTGGCCGGCGTTCTTGAAACTCACATCGGTGGTCGTGGTCCGCTCCATCGTGTTCTTCGGTCTCACCTCGTTCATTGCGGTCTACTTCATCGACGAACTGGGCACCGGACCCGTCGAAGCCGGCGCCGCGTTGACGATCTTCCTCGCCGCCGGTGCCTGCGGCACACTCATCGGCGGTTGGCTTGCCGACCGCAGCGGACGCATCTTCACCATCCGGCTCGGCTTTGTGCTGGCGATCCCGGCGCTGAGTGGACTCGTACTGTCGGGCGATCATCGTCTTGCCATGGCGTTCGTCGCACTCACCGGCATCGCGCTCTTCATGCCGTTCAGCGTTTTCGTCGTTCTCGGCCAGGACTATCTGCCCAACCGCATCGGCACCGCGAGCGGCGTCACCGTTGGACTCGCGGTCAGCGTCGGTGGACTTTTCAGCCCCGTGCTCGGCACCCTGGCCGATGCCACCAGTCTGCGCTTCACCGTGACGCTACTCATCGCGCTGCCGGTCATCGCCTTGCTGCTGACGTCGCGTATGCGCGAAGCCGACTCCGGTGGCCATGCAGGCGGCTCGACTGTGGATTCGGTGCCAGACTCGGTCGGTTAGGAGGGCGCTATCGTGTAGCCGTGTTCACCAACGATTTCACCAAAACATTCGGCATCGAGCATCCCATCGTTTGCGGCGGTATGACCGCGGTCGGCACCGCCGACCTCATCGCCGCGGTCGCCAACGCCGGCGCACTCGGATTCCTCACCGCGCTCACCCAACCGACGCCCGAGGACCTTGCCAAAGAAATCCGCCGGTGCCAAGACATGACCGACAAGCCTTTTGGTGTGAACCTCACGATTTTGCCGACGATCAAGCCGGTGCCGTATGACGAATATCGCGAGGCCATCATCGACAGTGGCATCAAGATCGTCGAGACCGCCGGCAGCAATCCCGAACCGCACCTGCCGTCGT
>JBBSRT010000186.1:0-3173 GCA_038242765.1 Propionibacteriales bacterium | reverse complement strand
TGGTGGCGCAGGCGCAGCGTTCACGCGCTCCGATCCAGCGGGTCGCCGACAAGGTCGCCGCATGGTTCGTCCCGGCGGTCATCGCCGTTGCCGTGATCGCCTTCGTCGTATGGGCAGCTGTCGGCCCTGATCCGCGGCTGGCGCATGCGCTGGTTGTCGCGGTCTCCGTATTGATCATTGCCTGCCCCTGCGCTTTGGGGCTGGCGACGCCGATGTCGATCATGGTGGGCGTCGGACGCGGCGCATCGCTGGGCGTGTTGATCAAGGATGCCGAAGCCCTCGAACGGCTGGAGAAGGTCGACACGCTTGTGGTTGACAAGACCGGCACGCTGACAGAGGGGCGCCCCGCCGTCACGCGAATCGTCAGCGCAAAAGGATTTGAGGATCAGGAGGTCCTCGGACTGGCTGCGGCCGTCGAACGCGCATCGGAACACCCGTTGGGCGCGGCCGTCGTCGAGGCCGCACTCGCAGCTGGTCTGCGCATAGCCGAAGTCGCCGATTTCGATTCGCCGGTCGGCAAGGGCGTCCGCGGCAAGGTCGACGGCAAGGTCGTTGCTCTGGGCAGTGCGGATTTCCTCGCAAGCCAAAAGGTGGACACGCGTCCGCTGGCTGACCAGGCCGACGAACTCCGCGCCGATGGTGCGACCGCCATCTTTGCTGCAATCGACGGCGAACTCGCTGCAATCATCGCGATCGCCGATCCCATCAAGGAGTCGACACTCGAGGCGGTGACCGCGTTGCGGGCCGATGGCATCCGTGTCGTCATGCTCACCGGCGACAATCGCACGACCGCCGAAGCCATCGCACGTCAACTCAATATCGGCGAGGTCGAGGCTGAGGTGTTGCCCGACCACAAGAGCGAGGTTGTCTCCCGGCTGCGCAGCGAGGGCCGCATCGTGGCGATGGCCGGCGACGGCGTCAACGACGCGCCCGCCCTGGCCACCGCCGACGTCGGCATCGCGATGGGTTCAGGCACCGACGTCGCCATCGAAAGCGCGGGCGTCACGCTGTTGCACGGCGACCTGACCGGCATTGTGCGGGCACGGAGTCTGTCTTTAGCAACGATGTCCAATATCCGCCAAAACCTCGTCTTCGCGTTCATCTACAACGCGGCCGGCATCCCGATCGCGGCCGGTGTGCTTTATCCGTTCTTCGGACTGCTGTTGTCGCCGATCATTGCCGCCGCTGCGATGTCGCTGTCGTCGGTCAGCGTCATCACCAACGCCCTGCGGTTGCGAGCCCGCACGTTTTGACGCGTCGGCGATGCTGCATCCGCTTGGCCCACGTAGACGCGAATGCATCATCGTCGGGTGACCGGGGTACGAATGCACCCGTCACCCTATGCAGGAGCCTGATGAACCGAAAAGACCGCGACCCGAACCACCCGTCGAAACCCGATGCGCCCACCGACATCACGAAACCGTCATGGAAATATGTCGCACGCAAAACGATGCGCGAATTTTCCGCCGATCAGTGCACCGACCTCGCTGCAGCACTGACCTACTACGCCGTCCTCGCACTGTTTCCCGCTGCCATCGCGCTGATGTCGCTTGTCGGCGTCCTGGGTCTTGGCGCGCAGTCCATCGACACGCTGCTGGGCATACTTTCCGATGTCGGCGCGTCCTCGGCCGCTGACACGTTGCGGCCGACCCTGGAACAGCTCAGCCATACGCCGGGCGCCGGCTTCGCATTGGCTTTGGGTTTCGCCGGTGCGCTTTGGTCGGCCTCGGGCTACGTCGGCGCCTTCGGCCGTGCCATGAACCGCATGTATGAGGTTGGCGAAGGCAGGCCGATCTGGAAGTTGCGCCCCATACAGCTTCTCGTGACACTGATCCTCATCGTGTTGGCGGCAATCACCCTTGCAGCGCTGGTCATCAGCGGCCCAGTCGTCCAATCGGTGGGCGACGCGCTCGGCGTCGGTCCGGCCGTCGTGTGGACCTGGCGCATCGCGAAGTGGCCGGTTTTGCTCGTCGTTGTCATCGTGATGGTGGCGTTGCTGTATTACGCCACCCCGAACATCAAGCAGCCGAAGTTCCGTTGGCTGAGCATCGGCGCCGTCGTGGCCATCCTCACGTGGATCATCGTGTCGGCCGGCTTCGGCTTCTATGTCGCAAACTTCTCCAGCTACAACAAGACGTATGGCGCACTCGGCGGCGTCATCGTGTTCTTGCTGTGGCTTTGGATCACCAACCTGGCGCTCCTTTTTTGAGCGGAACTCGATTCCGAGCTCGAACGTGGTCGCGAACTCCAAGCCGGCATTGAAGCAGAGGAAACGATCCAATTGCCGCCGCGGGACACCCGAGGTATCAAAAAATCAGACACGAAGGCCGCCGATGACGTCCGTCGCGGGCGCGAGTTGCGCAAAAGCCACCAACGCGACTGATTCGCGCAGGACCGCGGTGTCAGGCCGCCGTGTCAGGTTTCGGAAACATCCAGGGAATCTGCGCCGACGGCCTCGGGACGCATGACCACCGAGAAGTCGTCGTCTCCGTGCCCGGTCTGCTGAGCCGACTGCAGCGACTCAAGCGCCGCGTTCAACGCGGGCATCGGGTCGTTGCTGGTTTGCAACATCAGAGCGACGTCCTTGGCCAGCAGGTCCGCCGAAAACTGGGTGTCCCCATAGGAGCCCGAGCGCACGACGGCTCCCTTCATCTGGAGCATCCCAGCCAGCGCCGTGTTTTCCAGGGATGAAAGCACGTCATAAACGTTCAGGTCTTCTGCGCGCACGAGTCGCAATGATTCGATCACGCCCTGTGCCGTCACCGCCAGGGCCAGATTCGCGATCAACTTGGCGGTCGCGGCCTTCGGCGCAGAGTCCAGCGCAAAAAGTCGCTGCGGGTCGGCCCACGACTCCACCACCTCTCGCGCTTGCTCCATCGCTGAGGCGTCGCCGCCGAAGGGCACGCCCAGGGCGCGTTTGTGCGCCGGGCCCAAGGTGCCGATGACCGGCGCATGGACATAACCGATACCGTTTTCACGGGCCCAGGAGCCGAATTCTCGAGTGTCATCGGGTGCGATTGTGGTGATGTCGATCCAGATCGCGCCGGGCTGCCAGGCGGCGTCCGCGCCCACGATCGCCTCCCGCACGGCGTCCGGGCCGAAAAGCGCACTCACCACGACCGGCGATGATTCAATCGCCTCCTTCGCCGATGACGCTACGCCGACGCCTGCGT
>JBBSRT010000185.1:0-3226 GCA_038242765.1 Propionibacteriales bacterium | reverse complement strand
GGCCATCTTGAGCAGCCGCGGCGTCACTGTCGTACCGGACTTCATCGCCAATGCCGGCGGGGTCGTTGCTGCCGCGCATTCGATGGACATGCGGTATTCGCCGTTCACGGTCGATCCAAAGGACATCTTCACAATGATCTCCGACCGGCTCCGGGGCAACACCATCCAGGTCCTGGCCGACGCTGCCTCGAGCGGTACGACTCCGCACGAAGCCGCACAGGCCTTGGCGCGGCAGCGAGTCTTTGAGGCCATGGCGTTGCGCGGCCAGCGCTCTCGTCCCGCGGTTCTCGCGTGAGTTGAGCGATGACCCAAGCCATAGATCAGCACTTCCTCGACCGGCTTGACCGCTGGGCGGCCTCCGAGTCGCACGGTGAGATTGACAGCGACATCCACGACAGCGATATTGACGACTCGACCTACCTCGCCTACTTCGACGCCCAACTGCAGAGCCGGCACCTCGACTTCGCCTCGCGTTGGCTGCAGAGCCACGGCCAGGGGTTCTACACGATCGGGTCGGCCGGGCACGAGAGCAACGCTGCGGTTGCGATGGCCCTCCGCCCCACCGACCCAGCGCTTTTGCACTATCGTTCCGGCGGGTTCTTCGCCGCGCGCGCCGCGCAGGTCGAGGGCACGACACCGATCCGCGACGTTTTACTCGGTATGGCCGCCTCGGTCGACGACCAGATCTCCGGCGGCCGGCACAAGGTCTATGGTCATCACGGCCTGTCGATCATCCCGCAAACCTCGACGATCGGGTCACACCTGCCGCGCGCCGTCGGCGTGGCCTTCGCCCTCGAACGGGCCGCACGGGTCGGCTACGAGCTGACCTGGCCCAGCGATGCGGTGGTCATCACGAGCTTTGGCGATGCGTCCGCAAACCATTCGACCGTCGTCGGTGCGATCAACGCCGCCGCATACTGCACGCACCGTGGACTGAAACTTCCGATCCTGTTCGTATGCGAGGACAACGGCATCGGCATCAGCACCAAATCGCCCAAGGGATGGACCGCGGCGGCGCTGTCGAGCTATCCGGGCATCGACTACGAGTCCGCCGACGGAGCCGACCCCGACGACGTGCTGAGCATGACCCAACGCGTGGGCCAAGGCATACGCGACAATCGTCGCCCGGCGATCCTGCACCTCAAGACGGTCCGGTTCATGGGACACGCCGGTTCCGATGCCGAGTTGGCCTACCGCAACCCCTCAGAGATCCTCCGCGACTACGCCCGCGATCCGCTGGTCGCGACGGCGAGGCAGTTGATCGATCGCGGGATACTCAGCGCTAACGATGTGCGCGATCGCTATGAGTCGATGCGCGAAAGAGTCATGGCCGAGGCGCAGGAGGCGTGCTCGTCAAAGCGGCTCTCGACGGCAAGCGCGGTGATGGAGCCGCTGGAGCGTTCGTTCCCCGAAGCCGTGGATGCCGCCGCGCGCCTCATTCCGTCTCCAGAGGCCCGGCAGATCACCAAGAAGGCGCCCGAGGACCAAGGGGCAATGACGCTGGCCCAGTCGATCAACGCGGCGCTCGCCGACATCCTCGCGACCTGGCCACAAGCGCTGACATTCGGCGAGGACATCGCACTCAAGGGCGGCGTCTACGGCGTAACGCGGACCCTGCAAAAGCGTTTCGGGGTCGCCCGGGTCTTCGACACGATCCTCGATGAGCAGACGATCCTCGGCACGGCGCTGGGTGCCGCGGTCAGCGGGTTGCTGCCGATCGCCGAGATCCAATATCTCGCCTACCTGCACAACGCCGAGGACCAGCTTCGCGGTGAAGCGGCGACCTTGAGTTTCTTTTCCAACGACCAATATGCCAACGGCATGGTGGTGCGCATCGCCGGCCTCGCCTACCAGAAGGGCTTCGGCGGCCACTTCCACAACGACAACTCGGTCGCGATCCTGCGCGACATACCGGGCCTCGTCGTCGCCGTCCCCAGCCACCCCGCCGATGGGCCGGGGCTGCTGCGGGCCTGCGTCGCGCTCGCCAAGGAGGAGGGACGTGTGTGCGTTTTCTTGGAGCCGATCGCCCTCTATCACCGCCGGGATCTCTACGAGGCGGGCGACGACCTGTGGACGGCCGATTACGTCGCACCCGCCAAATGGCCGGACGTCCCAGCCGTCATCGGTCATACGGCCTCCTACCTCGATGGTCACGACCTGCTGATCATCACCTTCGGCAACGGTGTGCCGATGAGTCTTCGTGCTGCTGCCCAGCTGCGAGCCGACAAGATCGCCTGTACCGTGCTCGACCTGCGTTGGCTCAGCCCGTTGCCCACCCAGGACCTCCTGGCACATGCGAGCGGCTTTGGGCGGACCCTGATCGTCGATGAGACCCGGCGCACCGGCGGCGTTTCCGAAGGCATCGTGACCGCCCTTCTGGAAGGCGGGTATGAAGGCTCTGTCCGTCGTATCGCCAGCCAAGACAGCATCATCCCGCTGGGACCTGCCGCAGATGCGGTGTTGCTGTCCGAGGCCGACATCGTCGCCGCCGCGCACCAATTGTTCTGACCGCAAGTCACGATTTTGACAACAGAGTGCAGTCGACTCCCAGCGGAGAGAAGCAAACCGGCGGCCTCCAGGGGTTCCGATGCGAGGTGTTGATGATTCCCAGGACAGCGACGATGACGCTGACGCTGACCGGACAGAACGATGAGGGCCTCTACGGTTGCTTGGCGAAGGACTTCGCGCGAGTCTGGGGGAGAATCAGTCGACGCCGGCGGGTCGGGGCTAGGAGATGCGGGTCCAGTTCCGCCATCAGCGTGCGCCCACCACTACCAGCAGCACGGCTCCGGCGAACAGCGGAACGACCGCATCGACCAGCAGGAAGACCGATTGATCCCTGTGGGCCGCCGGATCACCGCGGTAGGACCGCATCCAGCGAACGCCGCAGAGTGCGTAACCCGTTCCACCGGCGATCGCGCACAGACCGACGAGCAACCAGCGCTCCGCGAAAGCGGCCCAGATCGCGAATCCTATGGCCAGGAAGTGCGCCGTCGATGCCAGCGCATCACTTCCGAAGACCACCCCGGCTCGTCGAGTCTGTCGCCGATTGGGGATCGTCGTTCGGTGATCGGGTGCCGGCGGATCAGCGCGGCAGCGACTTGTAATGCTCGTACGTTTTCGGGCCGTTTCTTGTCTTCAGGTATTGCCACGCGGCCATCGCTTCGTCGCGGCTCGAATCGAAGTTGGCTGGGTCAGCGCGAAAGTCGGTGAGGAAGTTGTTCAT
>JBBSRT010000184.1:0-3237 GCA_038242765.1 Propionibacteriales bacterium | reverse complement strand
AGGCCCCACCCCACCAATTAACCTGTGTTCGCCAAATCCTTACACCCCCCAAGATGTTTTCGGCCACTCCTCTGTGTCGGGACCGGCAAACGCGCCCCGAGTGAAGAAGATCAGCGGCACGAGGACAAGTGGAATCACAAAGGCCCAACGCAGCAATCCGCCACTGGCGGCCGCACCGATGAGCCCGCCGCCGAGAATCGCTCCGAGATAATTCGCGATGTTGAGGCGCGCGATGGCCACATCAGCCCCGCGGGGTCCGACTGCGGCCGCGATCGCCGCGAAAGCCAACGGCGCCAGTATCGCCAGGCCGAGGCCTACGACAAAGAAACACGCGACCGTGAGCATCGGCACAGTGGCAGCAACAACACCGACGAGTCCAACCAGCCCGATCGACGTGCCGAGAACCACGACGCATGACGCGCCGCGCCAGCGCACCAGGTGATCGCCGCCAAACCGCGAAATTATCGCGCCGGCCTGATACGCCGCATAGGCAAAGGGCGCCACCGACTTCGTGGCGTCCAGCGCATCGTGGAGGTAGACGCTGCTCCACGTCAGGATGCCGGTATCGGCGGCATAGAAGATCAAGATCACCAGGCCGAAGACCAGGACCGGTCGCCACGGAACATGAAGTTCCGTTCCGGTCAACGCGACTTTGTCTTCGCGCTCTTCGATCAGATGCCGGCTTGCGGCCAACAGGACGGTCCACGCGATGACCGCAACGGCTCCCAGCGAAATCCACAGCGGCACTTCGAGACGGGCGGCGCCGGCGGCATACAGCGCACCGATGATGCCGGCGACGCTCCATACGCCATGGAAGTTGGCCATGATGCTAAAGCCGTATGCGGTTTGCACGCGCACACCCTGCATGTTCATGCCGGCATCGACGCCGCCGATTCCCAGCCCATACAGGACGAAGGCGGCGACAAGCGTCGTCTTGTCAGGAGCCAGGCCGATGAGCAGCGCACCGAGCCCCGATCGTGGCCAAAGCCAGCCGCAGCGCCGTCGCGCTCGTGCGCCGCTGGGCGATGACTCCGGCCACAATGCTGCCGATGCCAGACACGACAGCGACGAGAACGAGGAGGACCGTCACATCGTCGGCGCCGAGACCGATCTTCTCTTGCAGAGCCGGCACCTGGGTGACGATGGCGGCAAAAACCAGCCCCTGCAAAAAGAATCCGCCCGCGGCACTGAGCCGTTGACGCCGCAGAACCGGCCCTATGGTGGGCGGCTCAGACAAAGAACCGGAAGAAAATCGCCGCGGCGAGAAGCAGGAACCACAGCGCGACGATGAGCGCATGCCAGTTACCCAAAAATCGTGTCGCTGCACTGTCGGGCCGCCAAGCGCGTAAGTTGCGCAACGACACATACACAAACATCGGGATCGTCATCGACCAGACGACCATGCAATAGGGGCAGAGTGCGCCGATCTCATACAGGGTCTGAAAAGCCAGCCAGTGGACGAATACCACGCCGATACCGGTGCCGATCTGGAGTCCAGCCCACACCCACTCTGCAAGGTGAGCACCACTGAGCAGCACCACGCCAAGGGTGACGACGACGGCAAAACCGACCAACCCGAGCAATGGATTGGGGAACCCGAAGAGGCCGGCCTGATCGGATTTCATCACATTGGTGCAGCTGACAATCGCGCTAATGTCACAGGGCGGCACATAATCGGGATTCTTGAGCAACTTCAGCTTGTCGAGTGTCAACTCCATGGATGCGGCCAGCCCGATGAGGCCGCCGATCACCAAGAAGACGGCAAGCGGACGACTCGGAGCATTCGTGGTCCGAGCGGCCGGGTTTTCAAGAGCGGTATTCATCAGCGCCATCGTAGAGCCTGTCTTCGCCCGTCGGGTACAGAACGCGCTTCGACGGAAAAGTCCACCTCAGCGCGTGCGCGTTAGAGTCAGAACCCATGAAGACCTCAAGTGAGCGAATTCACGGCATCGGAGCCACAATTTTTGCCGAGATGTCGTCGTTGGCGTTGCGTTACGACGCCGTCAATCTCGGTCAGGGCTTCCCCGACACTGACGGTCCTGTGTCGGTCATAGAGGTCGCGGTCGACGCGTTGCGTCATGGCCATAATCAATACGCGCCGGGCAACGGCATCCCGGCTCTGCGTGCGGCGATCGCCGCGCATCAAATGCGGTTCTATGGCATCGAGCTTGATCCAGACACCCAAGTGGCGGCCACCACGGGGGCAACCGAAGCGATAGCGGCCGCTCTGCTGAGCCTGGTCGATCCCGGCGATGAAGTCATTGCTTTGGAGCCGTACTACGACTCCTACGCCGCCTGCATCCAACTTGCCGGCGGCACTCGTAAACCGGTCACCTTGCGGGCACCGGACTTCCGGCCCGACCTCGATGAGTTCCGCGCGGCCGTGACGCCACGTACGACTGCCATACTGCTCAACTCGCCCCACAATCCGACCGGCACCGTGCTCAATCGCGTCGAGTTGCAAGCCATCGCCGACATCGCTATCGAATACGACCTGCTGGTTATCAGCGACGAAGTTTACGAACACCTCACCTTCGGCGCTCACCGGCACATTCCGATTTCCTCACTTCCCGGTATGGCCGAACGCACGCTGACTATTTCGAGCGGCGGCAAGAGCTTTTCGCTGACCGGCTGGAAAATTGGGTGGGCCACCGGTCCGGCGCCGCTCATCAACGCGATGCTGACGGCGAAACAATTTATGACCTACACCTCGGGAGCTCCGCTGCAGCCGGCGATCGCCGCGGCGCTCGGCGCAAACGACACCTATTTCGACGAATTCGCCGCCCAGATGGCGGCACAACGCGATCAGTTGTGCAATGGTCTGCGCGACATCGGCTTCGAGGTATTCGAACCCGAAGGGACCTATTTCGCCACTACCGACCTCAGGTCGCTCGGTTTTAAGGACGGGATGGAATTTTGTTTGGCGTTGCCCGAGCGTGCCGGGGTTGCGGCGATCCCCCACCAGGTCTTTTATGACGATGTGGAGGCGGGGCGTCCGCTCGTGCGATGGGCCTTTTGCAAACGGCCCGAGGTTATCGCAGAAGCCCTCAAGCGGTTGCGTTCCCTCTAACCGGCATTCGGCGATATGGTCGACTCAGGAGGCAGCATGTCGCTCAATGTCGCACAAAAACTCATCAAGTCGCACCTCGACTCGGGAAAGATGATCCCCGGTGAGGAGATTTCGGTCCGCATCGATCAAACCCTCACCCAGGATGCGACCGGCACGATGGTGATGCT
>JBBSRT010000183.1:0-3274 GCA_038242765.1 Propionibacteriales bacterium | reverse complement strand
TACGGCCATGACAGCGAGCTTGTCGTTGCGCAAGGCACCGGCATCCGCAAGGGCACCCAATACATCGTCCGCGTCGCAAAGGATGGCGAGGCGCTTGCCCGTCAGACCGGGTTGCTCGACGGCAGTGGCCGCCCCGTACGAGGCTTGCCGCCGCAGGTGGTCTCAGGGTCCTCATGTGATGCTGTGGCGGCTTGGCGGGGGACGTTCCTTGCCCACGGATCGCTGACCGAGCCGGGCCGGTCCTCCGCGCTAGAAATCACCTGCCCCGGCCCCGAAGCCGCGCTGGCTCTTGTGGGTGCCGCCCGGCGCCTTGGGGTCAGCTCCAAGGCCCGCGAGGTTCGCGGGGTCGATCGGGTCGTTATCCGCGACGGCGAAGCCATCGGTGCTCTGCTGACGCGATTGGGCGCCCACGAATCCCTTTTGGTCTGGGAAGAGCGACGTATGCGGCGCGAAGTGCGAGCAACCGCAAACCGGTTGGCCAACTTTGACGATGCCAACCTGCGCCGATCGGCTCGGGCCGCGGTGGCCGCCGGCGCTCGCGCCGAACGCGCCCTCGAAATTTTGGGTGAGAGCGTGCCTGACCATCTTTCGATGGCCGGTCGGCTCCGCGTGCAACACCGCCAGGCAAGCCTCGAAGAACTCGGCCAGCTCCATGACCCGGTCCTCACTAAGGATGCCATCGCCGGACGGATCCGTCGGCTGCTGGCCATGGCCGATAAACGAGCACAGGAGTTGCGGATTCCCGACACGGAGGCGAGCCTGACCGAAAAGTCTCTCCCCGAGGCTTGAGGTCCATCCCCGGGCAACAGTGGCTCACGGTAAAGTCGGGGGTAGTTCACCTGATCAATCTCATCCGAGGAGCAACCTGCTGTGACCGTCCGCGTAGGAATCAATGGCTTTGGCCGCATCGGCCGCAACTTCTTCCGGGCTGTGCAGGCATCGGGCGCCGACATCGAAGTCGTCGCTGTCAACGATCTGACCGACAACCTGACTCTTGCCACGTTGCTCAAATATGATTCCATCCTCGGGCGACTCGATGCCGATGTGAGCCACGACGAGGGCTCGATCACCGTCGGCGGCAAGTCGATCACCGCTCTCGCCGAGCGTGATCCTGCCAAACTGTCGTGGGGCGACCTCGGAGTTGACGTTGTGGTCGAGTCAACCGGTTTCTTCACCGACGGGACGAAGGCCAAGGCACACATCGACGGCGGCGCCAAGAAGGTCATCATCTCCGCACCGGCAAGCAACAACGACCTGACCGTTGTGATGGGCGTCAACGATGGAGACTATGACACCGACAAGCACAACATCATCTCCAACGCGTCATGCACGACGAACTGCCTCGCCCCGATGGCCAAGGCTCTCAACGACGAGTTCGGTATCGTACGTGGCCTGATGACCACGATTCACGCTTATACTGCCGACCAAAATCTGCAGGACGCTCCGCACAAAGATCTGCGTCGCGCTCGCGCGGCCGCCATAAATATCGTGCCGACTTCAACCGGTGCCGCCAAAGCGATCGGACTGGTGCTTCCCGAGCTCAAAGGCAAGCTCGACGGTTTTGCCCTTCGCGTACCGGTGCCAACGGGTTCAGCGACCGACCTGACCTTCACCGCGACGCGTGAGACCTCGGTCGACGAAGTCAATGCGGCCATGAAAGCCGCAGCTGAAGGCCCCATGAAGGGTTACCTCGTCTACACCGAGGATCCGATTGTCTCCTCCGACATCGTCACCGATCCGGCGTCGTGCATTTTCGACTCGGGTCTGACCCGAGTCATCGGCGATCAGGTCAAGGTTGTCGGTTGGTATGACAACGAATGGGGCTATTCCAACCGGTTGGTCGATCTGGTGTCGCTGGTCGGCAAGTCGCTCTGACAGCGGTGAAAACCGTCAAGGACCTCGGCGACCTGCGCGGAAAGCGGGTCTTGGTGCGAAGCGACCTCAACGTGCCGCTCGACGGCACCTCGATCACCGACGACGGCCGATTGCGCGCCAGCATGCCTACCATCAGTGTGCTGGCCGACGCGGGAGCCCGAGTTGTCGTAATTGCCCATTTGGGCAGACCCAAAGGGGAGCCGGCTACGGCGTTTTCGCTTGCACCAGTTGCACAACGCCTGGGTGAACTGCTCAACCGGCCCGTTGCCTTCGCCACAGACACCGTCGGCACCGACGCACAGCGGACTGTCGAGGCGCTGTCCGATGGTGATGTCGCCCTTCTCGAAAACGTACGCTTCAATGCCGGCGAAACCAGCAAGGACGAGGCCGTGCGAACCGATTTCGCCGAAAAATTGGCGGCACTTGGCGATGTTTTTGTCTCCGATGGGTTCGGTGTCCTGCACCGCAAGCAGGCAAGTGTCTACGAGTTGGCGCGTTTGTTACCCGCAGCGGTTGGCGGTTTGGTAGAGACCGAAGTCGATGTGCTCCAACGACTCACCCACCGGCCCGAGCGCCCCTACGTTGTGGTGCTCGGCGGGTCAAAAGTCTCGGACAAGATCGGTGTGATCGACAACCTCCTGGACAAGGCCGACAGCGTGCTCATCGGCGGCGGCATGGTTTTCACCTTCTTGGCCGCTCAGGGCCACGAGGTCGGCAAATCGCTGCTTGAAAAAGATCAGGTCGATATTGCGGGTCGATATCTTCAAGATGCAGCCGACAAGGGTGTCGACCTCTGTCTGCCAACCGACATCGTGGTCGCGCCGGAGTTTGCCGCCGATGCACCGGCGACCACGGTTTCTGCCGACCGCATGCCTGTCGACCAGATGGGCCTCGACATCGGCCCCGAGTCAGCCGAGGCTTTTGCCGCTGTCATTCGTGCCGCCAAGACGGTGTTCTGGAACGGGCCGATGGGTGTTTTCGAGATGACGGCGTTTGCGGCCGGCACTAAAACCATCGCCCAGGCACTGACGCAGGTCGACGGTTTATCGGTTGTCGGTGGCGGCGATTCCGCTGCCGCCGTGCGGGCCCTTGGATTCGACGACAAACAGTTTGGCCACATCTCAACCGGAGGTGGCGCAAGCCTGGAATATCTTGAGGGTAAACAATTGCCCGGCCTTGACATCTTGAATGAGGAATCGTGACTCAGACCCGCGTGCCATTGATGGCCGGCAACTGGAAGTCCAACCTGAACCATCAGGAAGCGGTTGTACTCGTGCAAAAACTTGCCTGGACGTTGCAGGACAAGAGGCACGATTTCGCCAAGGCCGAAGTAGTGGTAATTCCGCCTTTCACCGACCTTCGCGGTGTGCAGACGTTGATCGACGGTGACCGCCTCGGC
>JBBSRT010000182.1:0-3284 GCA_038242765.1 Propionibacteriales bacterium | reverse complement strand
GTCGACCTTTGCCGCCTCCATCGCGCCGAGCAGATTGGTCATACCGCCAACGTTTTGCCGGTAGTAGAACGTCGGGTTCTCCATCGAGACCCCCACCTGCTTTTGTGCGGCAAAATGGATCACCGCGTCGACGTCTCGTTCGTCCATGACGAACTCGAGGGTGCTTTGCGCATCGTCGCCCGACAGGTCGAGTTCGACCAGGGAGGCATCGCCGATGCGCGAGGCGTCACCGGAGCTCAGATCATCGACGACCACCACGTCAGCGTCCTGCTCCTGCAGGAGTCGCACCACATGAGAACCGATGTAACCGGCGCCGCCGGTGACCAAAATCGCCATACGGTCTTTAGAACTTCGCCGTCAGGCGACCGACACTGTACGAGTGTCCGACTTTGACGGACTTGCTGTGAGGGCCCTTGAAGCTGCGTCCGATGCCGCGCCAGGAGTCAGCGTTGACCATGATCTTCCAGGTGCCCGAGGACAGTCCGTTGATCTTGAAGTTGCCCTTGCTGTTCGTGTAGGTCGTGCGGGCAACATATTTGTTATCGGTCCGATAAGCAGTGACCAGCATCTCTTTGCGGCTCTTTTTGCCGCGATAGAAGTTGCCGGAGATCGAGGCACCCTTGGACAGCGTCGTGTCAACACCGCTGATGCTGTCGCGGGCGTTCATACCGTTGACGGTGCGCGGATTTGAGGTGCGCTCGGCATGGTTGTGGCCGCAATAGTCGCGGTACATCCAACCTGCGTAGCCTTTGCCGGGATCTTTTGCGACATAACCCATGTCATAGGACTTGGTGTATTCGGGTTTTTTGCCATTGACGGTCTTCCAGCGTTCGCCGCCCCTGTCTCCACCCTCGTGATAGGCGTAGTTGTTCTTGTAGACGCTGCGGTACCAGCCGGTGCACCCGCTGCGCTTGGCATATTCGACCCGGTATGAGCCCGGCGCCAGCCCGTCAAAGGAATAGGCACCTGACGAACTCGCGTGCTTGCGGTCGACGATGTTGCGGTTGGCGTCGTTGGTGCGCAGAACGACGTATCGGTCATTCGATTTTGGGCTGGTCTTGAAGTCGACGTCACCGGAGATGCTGGCGTCGGATTGGCGCAGGACGGGGCTGAAGTTTTGGCCCGCCCGCGGGCTCGAGCCGGCGCTCATCGCGCCGATGCAGGTGCCGCGGGAGTTGTTCCACAAGGTGGTGTATTTGGCCGAGGTGGGTGGCCGCACCTGAGCCAGATAGTTGGTGCCGACGGGCAGGAACCCGACGCTATAGTGGCCGCCGGCTGTTGTCGTGGCCTTGCCGAACTCGTTGGCACAATAGGGAAGGTCGAGCTCGCGCCGGTCGCTGGTGCTCGACGGGAAACGTATCGGCCGCGCCGCGATGCGCACGGCGGCCCCGGTCACGCCCGCAGGGTGACTGGTGCCGGTGATGTTGCCCTCGATCTGTCCATAGGCGAAGTTGAGTGCGGTGCCGTTCTTGTCGGCGCGGACCTCATGCCCTTCGCTGATGTAGCGCGCCGCCCCGCTGGATCGCCAGAACCATTCATAGCGTTCACCATTCATCACGCCGCTGACGCTGAGCCGGTAGGGCGCCGAAGCGGAGTTGTTGGTGCCGAGCTTGACCTTGTAGACAACCGACGTGCCCGATTTGGTCGCGACCCGAGTCGCCTTGAGGCCACTGACCGTCCACAACGTCACCCGGACGTCCGTGGGAGCGATGCCTGTGCCGTTGACTCCGGCGGTGATTGTCGACGTGGATTTATGCTTTTCGAGAGTCACCGGTTGCGCAGCATGGGTCACGTTGCTGGGATAGTCCTCATTGATCGAGATCGTCGCCGTGGTGCCGCCGTCTCCGGCTTTCTTCTGCGGGTTGACCGAGTCGGGGATGGCAACGTTGACGTATGCACCAGACTTCTTCTTGATCGAGAACTTCTTGGCCGTCCCGCCGCTGACCGACAACTTGCCGGTGCAGGTCTTCGTCCTGTGCAAACACTTCGTGTAGAGCTTGGCGGTGCCGTCGCTATAGACCGCTGCGGTCGACGTGGTGACCTGGACATACTGCGTGGCGGCCTGAGCCGGCGACGCCACAAACAATCCTGCAGTCAACAGGGGAACCGCGAAAACCGAGACAAACAAACGCGATCGCATCATGAACCGAATCTCTGAGAAGGAAGAACTCCAACGTAGACTACCAACGGCGCATCGACAAGAACTGCCAAACGGTGCAGATTCATCAGATTTTCACCGAATTCGCTGCCGCATCAAGTCGCCGCAGTGATGCGAGCGCAACCAAGCGGTCGGTGGTTCGCCACATCGCGGGAAGCGAGTTGGCCAAGAAGGAGCCATAGCGCGCGGTCACGAGCCGCGGGTCGAGGACCGCAACGACTCCCCTGTCGGTGCCTCGACGGATCAGTCTGCCCGTGCCCTGAGCCAGCAGCAGCGCCGCATGGCTGGCTGCGACGGTCATGAAGCCGTTGCCGCCGTGCTTCTCGACGAGGCGCTGGCGAGCACTCATGAGCGGATCGTCGGGCCGCGGGAAGGGGATGCGGTCGATGATCACCAGTTGACACGCCGCACCGGGCATGTCGACGCCTTGCCAAAGGCTCAACGTGCCAAACAGGCAACTGCTCGGCTCTTCGACGAAGCGGCGACTGAGCTCGGGGAGCTGGGCATCACCTTGGCACCAGATGTCGAGGTCGGGCAGCCGTTTACGTACTTCTTCGGCTGCCTTCTCAGCTCCACGGCGTGAGGAGAACAGGCCCAGCGTGCGACCACCGGCGGCCTCGATGAGGTCCACCATCTCGTCGATCTGCTGCTCACCGAGCCCGTCACGGCCGGGCGGCGGCAGGTGCTTGGCGACATACAACATGCCTTGCTTCGGATAATCAAAAGGTGACCCGACATCGATGGCCTGCCACGGTGCCTCATCATCGCCGGACCGCAGCCCAAGCGACTGCGCTATGGGCTCAAAACCACCGCCGAGCTTGAGCGTTGCGCTGGTCAGTATGACGGTCTTCTCGCCGAAAAGTTTGTCACGCAGGCTGCCCGATACGTCGATCGGAGCAATGCGCAGCTCGAGGCCGATTCTGGTCTCAACAAGCCACAGGACATCGGTCTCGGCGTTGGCGGCCATGCGGTCTGCGGTCTTGCGGACCTCTTCGACCAGACCCCGGGCCTGTTGTCTTGCAGCATCTGGATCATCATCGGCTGCCTCTTTGGGAAATGCCGACCAACACGCGCGCGCGGCATCGCGAACCAGCGACAACGCCTCGTGGAGCTCATCGGACAGGTG
>JBBSRT010000181.1:0-3286 GCA_038242765.1 Propionibacteriales bacterium | reverse complement strand
GTTGAGCAGACGGCCCGCGAGCTCGGTGTCGAAAAGTGCCCGCGGATGCATACCAACCTCGCCAAGGCACGGCAGGTCCTGGGTGGCGGCGTGGAGTATCCATTCGGCGTCGCCGATCGCCGCATCGAGACCGGTGAGGTCATTGGCGGCGGTTGGATCGATGAGCGCTGAGCCTGAGCCTTCGCGTCGGAGTTGGATGAGGTAGGCGCGTTGAGAATATTTGTAACCGGAGGCGCGTTCGGCGTCGATGGCCACCGGACCGGTACCGGCTCGGATGCGCTGAACCACCTCGGCTAACCCGGTAGCGGTGTTGGTCAGGTCAGGAAGTGGATCGCGCAGTTCGAGCAACGGGAACTGCACGGGCTCGACAGCCGGTGCGTCGGCGCCCCCTGCGTCGTGCGGCGCTTCTTCCTCGGTCACCGTTGCCCGCGTCGGTTGGGTAGTGCGGTCACTCCGGCGGCTAGCGGCGGCAATCCGGCCAGGGTGCACAACAGGTTGGACCACGCACCGGCATGGGCATCCTTGGACGTCAGCGGAGTCCAGGAGGCGCGGATCTCGATTTGGGCGTCGCCACCGTTTTGGTCCATGCTGCCAAAACCCTCGGACCGGACCACGGTCACGCTGCCGCTGGGGACGGTCATCTCGGCGCCGTGATCGGTCAGCGATTCGGTCAGCCAGCTCCAGCCGACGGCCGGCAGCATCGGGTCCGCGGCCATCTCAGGATCGATGTCAGCGCGCGCGAACGTGACACAGCGAAAAGTGCCTTGCCATGCATCGTTGCCGGCCGGGTCATACAGGAGCACGAAGCGTCCTTCGCCCAGGTCATCGCCGCCGACAACAATGTCGCCGGTCATGGCGTAGGAGTGCGGCGCAATGCGCTGCGGTGCGGGCATTTCGTGTGCGACCACTTCGGGACGCAGCACCGCAGCACGGACTTCTTCCACTGCTGAGGCGAACTCGGCCACCTCGATTTCATTTTGCGCAGGCACGTCTTCAAGGTTAGGCCGAGCCGGGCCCAACCTCCGGCTTTGACTCGCCGGATGACCTGCGAAGATCTGTATGTGACCAGCCAAATTGTTACCGACGTCTACAACAGTGCGTTTTTGCGCGCCGCGCGCGGCCAGAGTGTGCCGCATACGCCGATATGGTTCATGCGCCAGGCAGGCCGTTCGCTGCCCGAATATCGTAGGTTGCGCGAAGGTACCGGAATGCTCGAGTCGTGTTTTCGTCCCGACATGGTCGTGGAGATCACGTTGCAGCCGGTACGTCGTTATGGGGTCGATGCGGCCATCTTTTTCTCCGACATCGTGGTCCCGCTCAAAGCCATCAACATCGACCTCGACATCGTGCCGGGCACCGGACCCGTAATCGCTGACCCGATTCGCACCATCGATCAGCTCGCGCAGTTCCGCGACATTGAACCAGCGGATGTCGCGCCGATCACCGAGTCGGTGCAGGCACTGGTCGGCGAACTCGGCTCGACGCCGTTGATTGGATTCGCCGGCGCCCCATTCACGTTGGCCTCATACCTGATCGAGGGCGGCCCTTCGAAGGATCACCGCAAGACCAAAGAAATGATGTATGGCAATCCCGAATTGTGGCATGCGCTGCTCGGACGGTTGGCTTCGATCGCCGCACAGTTTTTGCGGGTACAGATCGAAGCCGGCGCCTCGGCGGTGCAACTGTTCGACTCGTGGGCCGGCACATTGTCGCTGGCCGATTATGACCGGTTCGTGAAGCCCTACAGCGCCGCCGTTCTTGCCGGCGTCGCTGACTTGGGAGTGCCGCGCATCCACTTTGGTGTCGGCACCGGGGAGTTGCTGCAGTCGATGGGCGACGCCGGCGCCGAAGTTGTCGGCGTCGATTGGCGGGTGCCACTCGATGAGGCCACTCGACGCATTGGCGCCGGCCGTGCGGTGCAGGGCAACCTCGATTCGACCGCCGTTTTCGCGCCGAACGATGTGATGACGGCAAAAGCTGCCGCGGTCATCGAAGCGGGCCGGACCGCACCAGGACACATCTTTAACCTGGGACACGGCGTGCTGCCGGCAACCGATCCCGACGCACTCGCCCGGCTGGTCGATTTTGTACATGGATATGAGCTGACCTGATGCGGTTGGCGGTCATCGGTGGCGGCATCGCCGGGGTGGCTGCCGCGCATGCATTGTCAGCGGCGCGCCCGGATGCGCAGATCAATTTGTATGAGGCGTCATCACGGTTAGGCGGCAAGCTCCTGCTGGGGTCGGTCGCGGGGGTCGCAGTCGATCTGGGTGCCGAATCCATCCTGAATCGGCGCCCTGAAGGAGTCGCACTGGCACGCGAAGTGGGCTTGGCCGATCACCTGGTGCATCCCGAACCAGTCGGAGCTGCGATCTGGACCGGCGATGCTTTGCGGCCGTTGCCGCCCACGGTCTTGGGGGTGCCCGCGGACCTCGCGGCGTTGGAGCGCTCCGGAATCGTGCCCGACTGGGAGCGCTTCGCCAGATCTCTATGTGTTGAGGGGGCCGTGGCACTGCAAACGCATAGAGATCGTGACGGGTTTGCTGACGTGTCGGTCGCTGACTTCATCCGCGGCTGTATGGGCGATTTCGCCGCGCAACAGGTCGTCGACCATTTGATCGAACCCCTGTTGGGTGGCGTCTATGCAGGCCACGCGGCGCACTTGTCGTTGGAGTCGGCCGCACCGCAGATCGCCGCATTGGGTGCGGGTGCCGGTTCGGGCACCGGCGACCTGCTGGCGGCGGCTGAGCGACAGGTCGCCTCGCGGTCAGCGGCAACGGCTGCCGAACCGGTCTTCGCGGGCCTGACCGGGGGAGTGGGACAACTGCCCGCCGCGGTTGCCCGTGCCGGCGGCGCGCGGATCCATCTCCGGGCGACGGTCCGCTCGCTGGAGCGCACCCCAGGCGGTTGGCGACTGGCGATCGGTCCGACAACGGCAGTCGAATACGCTGACGTCGACGCCGTCATCGTCGCTACCCCGGCCGCTGCCACCGCCCGCCTCATCGCCGATGCGTCCCCGTCTGCAGCGGCCGAACTCGCGGCGATCGACTACGCATCGATGGCCATCATCACGTTGGCGTTGCCGACCGACGATTTCGCCTCGCTGCCGGCTGGATCAGGGTTCCTCGTACCGCCGGTCGATGCCAAGACAATCAAAGCGGCAACGTTTTCGACCAACAAGTGGGGCTGGTTGGCGAAGGCTGCCGGACCCGAACTCGCGATTATCCGGTGTTCGATCGGCCGCGCCGGCGAAACCGCCGTACTGCAGCGTGACGATGCCGATCTC
>JBBSRT010000180.1:0-3362 GCA_038242765.1 Propionibacteriales bacterium | reverse complement strand
GCAACGGTGGTGCCGTGGCTCACGGCGCTGATCGCATCGCCGCTGTCGGCGGGGAGGTCGAGCAGTGCGAGGACCTTATTGATGCCGGCCATGAAGCCGTCGGCGGGGTTTGCCGGAGTCGATGGCGTCTTGGTGGTGACGATCTCGCCGGTCGACTCGTTGAAGGCGACGACGTCGGTGAATGTTCCACCGGTGTCGATTCCGATGCGGATTTCGCGAAGTTGCGGCACGTGTGGTCCTCCTGGGGTTGTCGGTCAATTCCATCTTGTACGACGCGCGTTATCCACGGCACACATCGCCGTACGATCCCACCATGGTTGTGCACATCTGCCAGCAACAAACCCGTTGGGACTGACGTTTCGGCCCCAAGATTGGCAGAATCGGGGCCCAAACGTCAGTCCCAGTGGGGACTCTGGCTTGCCGCCAAACTCGAAGCCTCAATGCCAGCAGTCACATTGACGTCCGCGTTGTCCTAGTATTGGCGCGCACCACGGCCGTGAAACGCACACAAGATTGGAAAGCAGATGTCAACCTCATGCGTCGCCGGCGGGAAGAAGTGACGTCGACCAGAAGTACGACGCTGCCGCTGGTGGCCGTCGCGGTCACCTTGCTGTTGTGGTCCTCGGCGTTCGTTGCCATCCGGCACCTCGGTGAGTCGTTTTCGCCTGGTGCTCTGTCGTTGGGTCGCCTCCTCGTCGGCTCGGTCGCGTTGGGCGTGGTGCTCCTGACCCGCCGCTGGATCCGCCCGACTCGTCGCGAATGGGTTGGTCTTGTCGTCATCGGGCTGCTGTGGTTCGGCGTCTACAACGTGGCGCTGAACGCCGGGGAACGGCTAGTCGATGCCGGCACGGCGGCAATGCTCATCCAGATCTCGCCCGTCCTGGTGGCGGTGCTGGCCAGCATCTTTTTGAAGGAGAAGGTCACCATCTTTCTCGGCGTTGGCCTCGTGGTCGCGTTCGGGGGCGTGGTTCTCATCGCGACGTCGCTCTCGGGCCACGGCGACAGTGATCCGTTCGGCGTTTTCCTGTGCCTGCTTGCGGCCGCGGTCTACGCCGTAAGCGTGATCTTTCAGAAACCACTGGTCTCGCGGCTTTCGGCGATCCAGGTGACCTGGACGGCCTGCACCATCGGTGCGGTTGCGTGCCTTCCATTCTCGGCCGAGCTCGCGCAGCAGACCGCCGAAGCGAGCACCTCCGACGTGCTGTGGGTGGTCTATCTTGGCATTTTTCCGACCGCAATCGCGTTTTCCACCTACGCTTTTGCGCTCTCGTTCATGAGCGCCGCCAGCCTGAGCGTCACGACATACCTCGTGCCGCCGATCACCATTCTGCTGAGTTGGATCTTGCTGTCCGAGGTGCCGCCGGCGATGGCGTACGTGGGAGGTGCACTCGCCCTGGTGGGTGTGGCGCTGGCTCGACGCAAGCCCCGTGTACGAGGCCGCGAGGGGTCAACCCCATAACCTGGCGCAAGCCTCAGACTCAGCCGAAACGAAGTTGCCATGACGGTGAATCGGACGAAGGCCGCAGGCGGCCGAGTACAGATAGATCTGCAAGCCAGCATCTATACTTTTTACGGAGTGCGGGAGGCACATCATGGCTGTAGCAAATACACGTCGAGCGGTGACGATCATCACTTGCACGATTGCTTCGGGACTCATCGCGGGCAGCGGCATTGTGGCATGGGCTGATTCCCCACGAGGCGACTCGGACGATGCTCCCGGATCTGCGCCAGTCCCCACCGCGCCGCCGAAGGTGGGGGAGGATGTGACGATCGGACCGTGGGCAAAGGACAAGCCGGCGCCAGACCTCGTGCCGGTCGACCTCGAGGACGGCCGGTCCGGATTCCTGCGCACCTACGACATGGCGACTGGAAATCAGAACCCGGAATTTTCCCGAAAGACGGGCAAGAAGTCTGAAGAGACTGTGCTGCCGGTCTATGCCGAGGACGGGCAGACTGTGATTGGTGAGTTCGTGGCCGGCACTTCGTCTTGGGAGTAGTTCCTACGCCACGCTGCCAACAAAAGCAGGCAGGATCGGCCTGATCGGCCAACGCACTTCAGAATTCTGCTGCTTCACGGTCACTCTCTGCGAGAGCACGCTCGCCAAGTTCAGCTTGCGGGATTAACCGGCCGCGCGCCCGCAAGGGGTGAATCAGAGCTCAGGCCGCCGCTGTCCGACGCGGGTCAACTGCTCGAAAGCGTGGGCAATCTCAAGCAGCCGGTGCTCGGTGCCGGCCGCGGTGACGATCTGGATGCCGACTGGCCACCCTTCGGGCGTGAAGCCTGCCGGCATGGAGATTGCCGGACAGCCGGTGACCGTGATGACATAGGCCGAACGCATCCAGTCGAGATAGGTCTTTTGCTCGCGGCCATTGATGTCGTGCGGGTATTCCTCGTCTGCGCTGAACGGCGGCACCTGGCTGACCGGCAGGACAAGCGCATCATATTCAGCAAAGAAGAGCCGCATGCGCTCACCGAGCGCCGTACGTTGCGCGTAGGCGCGGGCGACGTCTGCTCCGCTGAGCGGAGCGCCGGCACGGATGTTGTCGGCCAATGCGGGCTTGAAATCATCGGGATGGTCGGCGAGCATCGCCCCATACGTGGCCTGAAAATGCCAGGCACGCAGGGTGCGGAAGGTGTCTTCGGCCTCGGCAAGATTGGGATGAGCGTCGGCGACATGCGCTCCCGCAGCGGTGAAGATCGAGCGCTGCGACTCGAGCACTTGCGCGACATCATTGTCGATTTCGAAGAGCCCGCCGAGGTCGACCGACATCGCGATCCGGGCACCATCGAGGCTGCCGGACAGCGGTGGTGCAAACGTCGAACCCGGCGTCTGCAATGCCAGCGGCACCCGCGAGGTTGGGCCTGCCATCACTGACAACAACAGTGCGAGGTCATCGACGTTGCGAGCCATCGGACCCTGTACGGAGGTTGCTTCCCACGCATTGGCGGCGGGCCACTGCGGAACCCTGCCGGTGCTCGGGCGAAGACCGACGACGTTGCAGAACGAGGCCGGGTTGCGTAGCGATCCGCCCATGTCACTGCCATCGGCCAACGGCACCATGCCGCTGGCCAGGGCTGCCGCGGCACCGCCACTTGATCCGCCGGCAGAACGCGACTGGTCATACGGGTTGACGGTGGTCCCGAAAAGAGGGTTGAACGTGTGCGAGCCGGCCGCCCACTCGGGCACATTGGTTTTGCCGATCGTGACCGCGCCAGCACCTCGAACGCGTTCGACCACCAACTCGTCGGCGCCCGGCACGTGGTTGGCGCGCAGCGGTGAACCCGATGTCGAAAGCCATCCGCCCACCTGGTGGGTGTCCTTGAACGCGAACGGTAAGCCATGAAGTGCGCCGACAACGTC
>JBBSRT010000179.1:0-3384 GCA_038242765.1 Propionibacteriales bacterium | reverse complement strand
TCGACAGTCGAAACACGGTCGATCTCAATGACATCGCCGACTGCAACCTTCTGCTGCTGGCCGCCACTGCGCACGATTGCGTACACCACGGACTTACTTCCTCACTTGATGGCTCTGCTTGTTGAAAAAACTCTGGGGCTCTTGGGGCGCCACTGGCGCACAAAAATCGGCACACGAAACGTACCGAGGGACTAGTTTACGGAGCCAAACCCTCGCTGGTCAAAACGGGTCCCGTTTTGGGCGGAAGTTCGGTCTGCTGGGGACCCGCTGTGGGGTCTTTTTTAGGCGTCACCGCTTCGGCTCCCGGCGCAGCAGGCGCCGCCACCGTGGCTCCTTCGGCCGCTCGGGCTCCACCTGCGGTGTCGTTGCCTGCGGTGTCGTTGCCTGCGGTGGTGACGTCACTTTTGGACGCATCGATCGCCGCAGGCGCCTCCTGCCGTACTGACTCGGCACCGTCGGCAAGTTTGTCGGCCGGCATCTCCTCAGGCTTGGCGGCCGGCCGCTTCTGGGCACGTGCGCGGCCGGTTGACCCGCCTGACTTCTTGTCCGCGGACGACTCTGTCGCAGCGTCGTCCGTCGCGGAACTGTCCGTTTCGGCTTTTTCGGGCTTGCCTTGGTCCTTGGTGCCTTGGTCCTTGGCACCCTGATCTTTGTTCTTATTGCCGCTGTTGTTGCCGGAGTTGTTGTTGCCCGAGTTGTTGTTGCCGTGACCATCAGAATTGTTGTTGCGGCCACCACGACGGTTACGGCGGTGATTGTTGTCGTCGTGCACCTTCGGCTCGATCGGCTCGGCTTCGACCACGACGCCACGACCATGACAGTGGTCACAGTCGACGCCGAAGGTCTCAAGCAGGCCGGTGCCGATCCGCTTACGGGTCATCTGGATCAGGCCCAATGAGGTGACCTCGGCGACCTGGTGACGCGTACGGTCGCGGCCCAGGCACTCGACCAGACGACGCAACACAAGGTCACGGTTGTTCTCGAGCACCATGTCGATGAAGTCGATGACAATGATGCCGCCGATGTCGCGCAGACGGAGCTGGCGCACAACTTCCTCGGCTGCTTCAAGATTGTTCTTGGTGACCGTTTCCTCGAGGTTGCCGCCCGATCCGGTGAACTTACCGGTGTTGACGTCGACGACTGTCATAGCTTCGGTGCGGTCAATCACGAGCGAACCACCCGAGGGCAGGAACACCTTGCGATCAAGTGCCTTGGCGATCTGCTCATCGACCCGCAATGAGGCGAATACATCCTTGTCGGTGTTGTTCCACCGCTCAAGCCGATCGATCAGATCCGGCGCGACGTGATTGATGTAGCCCGAAACCATGTCCCACGCGTCATCGCCCTCAACCACAAGACGGCCAAAGTCCTCGTTGAACAGATCGCGGACAACCTTGATCATGAGGTCCGGCTCGGAATACAGGAGTTCAGGTGAATTGCCGGCCTCAACTTTGCGCTGGATATCTTCCCAGCGAGCCGTCAGGGCACTCACATCGCGCGTCAGCTGGTCCTCGGTGGCACCCTCGGCAGCGGTACGAACGATCACACCAGCATCCTCTGGGAGGACTTCTTTCAGCAGCGCCTTGAGCCGGGCGCGCTCGGTGTCGGGCAACTTGCGCGAGATGCCGCTGGTCTGTCCGCCGGGCACATAGACGAGGAAACGTCCGGCGAGGCTGATCTGGCTCGTAAGCCGGGCGCCCTTCTGGCCGATCGGATCCTTGGTTACCTGCACGAGGACGGTCTGACCCGAGGACAGCACATCTTCAATTTTGCGTTGTTTGCCATTGCCGAGTGTCGACCAGTCAACTTCACCGGCATAGAGGACCGCATTGCGTCCCTTGCCGATGTCGACGAATGCGGCTTCCATACTGGGCAGGACGTTCTGGACCCTGCCGAGATAGACGTTGCCGATCAGTGAGACCTGCGATTCACGAGCCACATAATGCTCGACGAGGACGTTGTCCTCAAGCACCGCAATCTGGCTATAGTCGGTGTGCTGGCGAATCGCCATTTCACGCTTTACCGATTCGCGTCGGGCCAGGAACTCCGCCTCGGAAACGATCGGCGCGCGGCGACGTCCAGCCTCGCGACCTTCGCGGCGACGCTGCTTCTTGGCCTCGAGCCGGGTAGAGCCGGTGACTCCGGTGATCTCGTCTTCTGCCGAACGCGGTTCGCGTACGCGGACAGTCGTGTTCTGCGGATCGTCGGGCGAAGTACCCGAATCCTCACCGGCACGACGCCGACGCCGCCGACGGAGGCTCTGGTTGCCATCCTCATCGCTCTGCTCATGATCATCAGACTCGTTCGAATCAGAGTCATGGTTCGAGTCATGGCTGTCGTCGCCCTCGTCAGACCTGCGACGACGACGGCCGCCACGGCTACGACGGCGGCGACGCGGCGCACCATCATCATCGAAGTCATCATCATGGTCCTGCTCGCCATTGCCCGAATTATTGGCGTCCGAGTCGTTCTGCTCGGAATCTTTTGAGTTGGCGTTGTTCGACTTGGCGTTGTTCGACTTGGCAGTGTTTGACTTGGCAGTGCCTTGATCGTCGGCGGCGGCCGGCTTCGGCGCACGCTTACGGGGTGGTGCGGCAGTCAGATCAGGCGCCGCAAAGATGTCGACCAGGGCTGCCTTCGGCGCCGACTTGCGGGCCGGCGCTTTCTTAGCGGCCGGCTTGGTCTCGGCGGCCTCGACGTCGGGCGTGTCAGCGACTGGCTTCTCGGCGACTGGCTTCTGCTTGGGTGCGGCCTTGGCGGGTTTGTCAGCCTTTGGTGCGGCTTCAACTTTGGTCTTTGGCGCGGGCTCAGCTTGGTCAGCCTTGGGTTGGCCAGCCTTGGCCTTCGGCGCCGTCTTCTTCTTGGCCGGCGGGGCAGCAGCTGGGGCCGAGAAGGGGTCGTTAGTCAATGCGGCGGGTGGCCCAGCCGGACGGCCAGCCGCGCGTCGCCGCGTTGATGAGGTCGTTGTCGTTGTCGTCGTAGTTTTTGCTGGAGTTTCAGCGGAGTTGTTGTCGTTTTCGTCGAGCATTTGCTCTCCTTCGCCCCGGGCGCTGGCGAAGCAACGCCGCGCGGGACTATGTCATGTTGTGACTCGCGCGGAGCGAATCCAAAGCCTGCGGTGGGTGCCCACAAGTGGGCATCAACAACGCCCTCCATTGCTGCCGGCCTGTCACTGGATTCCCACACGTCGCCGCGGTCGTCTCCGGATTACTCCGAAGTGTCGCGGTCGAGGCCGAATGGGTCTCCGACCGTGCCGGTCCCTGAGTCGAGTGGACCTTGTGCCAAGCGGTTCACCAAAGGTGCTTCACTGAGTACGAGGCCACCGCTTACACGGAGTCCGGCGAGAACATCGTCGGGTCGCACGGACGGGGTTCCGTGTCGCAC
>JBBSRT010000178.1:0-3394 GCA_038242765.1 Propionibacteriales bacterium | reverse complement strand
TGGTCAAACTCAACTCCATACCGAGCGAAGGTTCTGGCCTGGTCGCGGCGAAGATCGAATACCTGAACCCCGGCGGCAGCGCAAAAGATCGCATCGCGGTCAAAATGGTCGACGAAGCAGAAAGGTCAGGCGCACTCAAGCCCGGCGGCACGATCGTGGAACCCACGTCAGGCAATACCGGCATCGGACTGGCTCTCGTAGCTCAACAACGCGGCTACAGCTGCATATTCGTCTGCCCGGACAAGGTCGGCGAAGACAAGATCAACGTACTCAAGGCCTATGGTGCCGAAGTCGTTGTCTGCCCGACAGCCGTGCCGCCCGAACATCCCGACTCTTACTACAACGTCTCCGACCAATTGGTGCTAGACACACCGAACGCATGGAAACCCGACCAGTATTCCAACCCGGCAGGCCCGCAAAGTCACTATGAAACAACCGGTCCGGAGATTTGGGCCGACACCGACGGCAAGGTGACGCACTTCGTCGCCGGCGTCGGCACCGGCGGCACGATCAGTGGAGCCGGCCGCTACCTGAAAGAAATGTCCGGCGGCAAGGTCAAAGTCGTCGGCGTAGATCCCGAAGGATCGGTGTTTTCGGGCGGATCGGGCCGGCCCTACCTCGTCGAAGGCGTTGGCGAAGACTTTTGGCCAACCGCCTACGATCCCAGCATCCCCGACGAAATCATCGCGGTCTCCGATGCTGACTCCTTTGACATGACTCGCCGCCTCGCCCGCGAAGAGGGCCTCCTCGTCGGCGGTTCCTGCGGTATGGCCGTAGTCGCTGCTCTCAAAGTCGCCGAACGTGAAGGTCCCGATGCGCTCGTCGTGGTGCTGCTTCCCGACGGTGGCCGCGGTTATTTGGGAAAATTGTTCAACGACAAGTGGATGGCTTCCTACGGCTTCGCCCCCTCAAAGCTCGACGCCTCGGGAGAAAAAACCGTCGGCGACATCTTGCACGACAAGGCCGGCAGCCTACCCGACCTGGTGCACACCCACCCCTCGGAGACAATCCGCGACGCGATCGAGATCTTGCGCGAGTACGGCGTCTCACAAATGCCCGTCGTCGGCGCTGAACCGCCCATCGTCGTCGGCGAAGTCGTTGGCAGCGTCGGCGAACGCGAGCTCCTCAGCGCCATTTTCGAGGGCCGCGCCGGCCTCACCGACCCTGTCTCCAAGCACATGAACGCACCGCTCACCCTCATCGGCTCGGGCGAGAGTCTCACCGCGGCCATGAAGTCGCTCAGCGAAAATGACGCCCTCATGGTCATCGATGACGGCAAACCCATCGGCGTACTCACTCGCCACGACCTTCTGGGAGCTCACGTATGACGGCCTCGAACGACAATCAGTCCAACCACCACGTCGCCGCCGGCAGCCACGGTTTCGCAACCCGTGCCATACATGCCGGCTTTGAACCTGACCCACAAACCGGTGCCGTCAATGTGCCGATCTACGCGACATCGACCTACGCGCAAGACGGAGTCGGCGGAATGCGCGGCGGTTATGAATATTCGCGCACCGGCAATCCCACCCGTACGGTGCTCGAGGCCAATCTTGCGGCGCTCGAGTCGGGCTTATACGGACGTGCTTTTTCCTCCGGTATGGCCGCGACCGACACCGCGCTGCGCGCGTCGCTGCGACCTGGCGACCATCTGGTCATCCCCAATGATGCCTACGGCGGCACATTCCGCCTCATCGACAAGGTCTTCACCCAGTGGGGCATCGACTACACCCCCGCGGCGGTCAATGACCCCGCAGCAGTCCGCGCGGCGATGCGGCCGACGACCAAACTCGTCTGGATCGAAACACCCACCAATCCGCTGCTCAATATCGGCGACATCGAGGCTCTGGCCGAAGTCGCCCACGACGGCGGAGCCAAACTCGTCGTCGACAACACGTTCGCCTCCCCGTATCTGCAGCAACCACTGACCCTTGGCGCCGATGTCGTCCTCCACTCGACAACCAAATACATCGGCGGCCATTCCGACGTCATCGGCGGCGCGCTGATTACCAATGACGAGGAACTGCACGCCGCTTTCGGATTCCTCCAAAACGGTGCAGGCGGCGTGCCGGGACCCTTCGATGCATTCCTGACCTTGCGCGGCACCAAGACCCTCGCGTTGCGGATGGAAAAGCACTGCGACAACGCAGAAGCAATCGTCGACTACCTGCAGAGCCACCCTTCCATTTCACGAGTGTTCTACCCCGGCCTTGCCGACCACCCAGGACATGCCGCAGCGGTCAAGCAAATGCGGCGTTACGGCGGCATGATCTCGGTGCTCGTCGATGGCGGACGCGAAGCAGCACTCGAGTTTTGCTCGCGCACGAAGATCTTCACCCTCGCCGAAAGCCTGGGCGGCGTGGAGTCGCTCATCGAACATCCCGGAGCGATGACACACGCTTCCACGGCCGGATCACCGCTCGAAGTTGCCGACAACCTCGTACGACTGTCGGTAGGCATCGAGGACGAAGCCGACCTCATCGCCGACATTGAGCAGGCGCTGGGTTAGCCGATCAGCATCAGCCTGCACAAAAGTGTCAGCGACACCCATTAGCGTAAATGCCGTGAGAATCCTGCATACCTCCGACTGGCATTTGGGTCGCACCCTGCATGGCGTCGACATGCACCAACACCAAGCCGCGTTCCTTGACCACTTGGTCGACGTCGTCGAGACCCGCGATATCGACGCGGTGCTGGTCGCCGGTGACATCTATGACCGTGCCATTCCATCGGTGGAGACAGTAAAAACGCTCTCCGCGGCCCTGTCCCGCTTGAGCCGACACGCCACCGTGGTGATCACACCGGGCAATCATGACTCAGCCACCAGACTCGGGTTCGGTTCGCAGCTGATGCGTGACAACATACGCATTCTGGCCTCGATCGACGACATCCACACGCCGGTCATCCTCGGTGACGACGACATTGCTATCTATGGTCTGCCCTATCTTGACCCCGATCTTGCCCGTGTGTCGCTCGCGGCCGCTGACGGCACCCTCCCGGCGAGGTCACACGAGGGAGTGCTGACCGCGGCGATCGCCCGCATCGGTGACGACATCGCCGACCGGAAGCGACGCGGCTCCAATCCGCACACCATTTTGATGGCCCACGCCTTCGTTGTCGGCGGGAAGGCCTCCGAAAGCGAGCGTGACATCACGATCGGGGGCGTCGATTCGGCTCCTTCGACCATCTTCACTGGCTTTGATTATGTGGCGCTAGGCCACTTGCACGGCCCGCAGACCATCACCATCAACGACTCAAAGACCGTGATGCGCTATTCGGGATCGCCGTTGGCCTACTCGTTTTCTGAACGAGACCACAAAAAATCCACCGTGTTACTCGAATTCGGCGCAACCGGTGTGCCCACTGTCGAGTTGATCCCCGCGCCGGTGCCGCG
>JBBSRT010000177.1:0-3425 GCA_038242765.1 Propionibacteriales bacterium | reverse complement strand
CCTCGCTGCCGGCTGGATCAGGGTTCCTCGTACCGCCGGTCGATGCCAAGACAATCAAAGCGGCAACGTTTTCGACCAACAAGTGGGGCTGGTTGACGAAGGCTGCCGGACCCGAACTCGCGATTATCCGGTGTTCGATCGGGCGCGCCGGCGAAACCGCCGTACTGCAGCGTGACGATGCCGATCTCGTGCAAATGGCGCTGACTGATCTGCGCGAAGCGATCGGACCGACAGGCGAACCCGTTGATGTACATGTGCAGCGTTGGGGCGGCGCGCTGCCGCAATACAACGTGGGCCACGGCGCCCATATCGAGGCGATCGCAGCCGCGGTAGCGCGCGTGCGCGGTCTCGAGTTGTGCGGAGCTGCATACGAGGGCATCGGCATCCCGGCGGTCATCGCCAACGCGCAACGAGCCGCTGACCGGCTGATTAAACACGTTGCGACAATGGAACCATGAGCGCAATACCCAATGCCGGCAAATTGGCCAAAGAGATCAACGCAACGATCCGCTACACGATGTGGTCGGTGTTCAAGCTCGAACGCGTACTCGGCGATGCCGATCGAGATGGCGAGGCCGCCGAGGTCGAAAAGCTCATCGAACAACTTCGCAGCGACGACGTCATCGTTCGAGGCACGTATGACGTCAGCGGTTTGCGCGCCGACGCTGACCTGATGATCTGGTGGCATGCACCCACAGCCGACCTGCTGCAGGCGGCCTACAACGCGTTTCGCCGTACGGCCCTTGGGGCGCGGATGGCACCGGTGTGGTCACAGGTTGCGGTCCACCGACCCGCTGAGTTCAACAAATCGCACATTCCGGCGTTCATGGCCGAGGAACAGGTCCGCGATTATGTGTGCGTCTATCCGTTTGTGCGTTCATACGATTGGTATCTGTTGCCCGATCCCGAGCGTCGCGACATGCTTCGCGAACACGGCATGCAGGCCCGGGACTACCCCGATGTGCGTGCCAACACGGTGCCGGCATTCGCATTGGGCGACTATGAGTGGATCCTGGCTTTCGAGGCCGATGAGTTGCACCGCATCGTGGACCTCATGCGCGAGTTGCGTGCCAGCCGTGCGCGACTGCATGTGCGCAACGAAATCCCGTTTTACACCGGCCGCGCCCATACCGTTGCTGAGTTGACGAGCCTGTGGCCCTAACCGGCCCCCGCCCCCAACCCGTCGAGTGGCGCAGTTCCCGCGTCGAGTGGCGCAGTTTCCGGGGTTTTCGCGCTAAAAAAGCCCCATTTTGCGCCACTCGATGAATTGGTCCCGAGTCACTCAATGGGGTGAGTGTCCCGATCCCGTTATTCGGGTTTGAGCTGCAGGCTCACGCCGTTGATGCAATAACGCTGATCGGTGGGGGTATCAAAACCCTCGCCCTTGAAAACGTGACCCAGATGCGAATTGCAGCTGGCACAGCGGACTTCCGTACGGGTGTGTCCCATCGAGCGGTCCACGATGTAGTTGACACGGTCTTCGGCCAACGGTGTGTAAAACGACGGCCAGCCGCATTGTGCATCGAACTTCGTGTCGCTGCGGAACAGTTCGGCCCCGCACGCCCGGCATGCATAGACACCGCTGGTTGGATCGTCTTCGTACGGGCTGCTGAAAGGGCGTTCAGTGCCTGCTTCGCGCAGCACATGGAACTCTTGGGTGCTCAACTCGGAGCGCCATTCTTCGTCGGTCTTCTCTACCTGTGTAGCCATGAATTTAGCCTACGCCTGCGGGCAAGGACGCGCGCGCCAGATGCGTGGATGGGTCAGTTTCGCTCGCGGTATTCGAGCAAGTGCAGGGTCGGCAGATCGAGCTTGCGGCGCACCCGCGACGTCCAGTCCAGGTGGAAGAACTCCTGTACGACGTGGGGTTCGGTCAGGATGATGGCCTCAATCGAACCGGTTCCGGTCACCAACGTGACCAGCGCGTCGACGGCATCTTCTTCGACAAGGGCGGCGTTGACGGTGTTGCCACGTTTGCGCAACCGGGTCGCGCTGGCGTCGAGCTCGCTCTGGCCGGCTTTCTCGATCTGGTCCTGCACCTCGGTGAGGTCTTCGGCCGACAGTGGAGGCAACACTTCGCCGCTGCCGAGCCCGGCGAGGGAGCGCGTCAAAAGCGCGGAGGAGTTTTCGACCGGCAGGATCACGTTGTAGACAACGGTGTCATCGAGGTCCTCATGCAGTTCGAGGATTTGGTCGGCATCGGCATCGGAGAGTTCGCGCTCGATCAGGAGTGCAACGGCATACATAAGGGGTCCCTTCGGTTTGGTTCACACGATAGCGCTTACTCAGCGCCGCTCGCGGACGTAGCGGGTCAGCAACAGGTCGCCGGCCCGTATGGAGTGCGCGAGGTTCATCGGGTGTTCAACGGCGTGCGCGTTGTGGGCAATGCGCGACGCGCTGCCAGCGGCCAGCATCGGCGTGATGGTGAGGCAGAGTTCGTCGACGAGGTCGCCGGCGATGAGGGTGCCATGCAGGCTTGGGCCACCCTCACACAGCACGCGGTTGAGCCCACGCTCATGGAGCAGGTTAACGACCTGTGGCCAGTCGATGACACCGTTGCGCCCGGCGGCGATGACTTCGACGTGTTCGCGCACCGCCGCCAACCTTGCCGGAGCAGTATCTTCGGTGGTGATCACTATTTGGCCCGGAACCATGAGTGCGACCGGGATGTTGAGTGAACGTGACACGACGGCAATCGGTGGTATGGGTGCCAGGCCGAGGCGGTTGCGCAGATCGCCATCGATCTCGTCCGATGTTATCGGCGCGTAGCTTTCGGTGCGTGCGGTGCCGGCGCCAACGATGATGATATCGGCCAGTGAGCGCAGCAGTGCGAAAGCGCGTTTGTCGTCGGCGCTGCCCAGCGGTCCCGAGCGGCCGTTAGTGCCGTGTGCTGCGCCGTCGAGAGTCGTGACGAAGTTGGTGCGAATCCATGGACGCGGCGACGTCGGATAGGCATAGTGCTGCTCAAGGGAATGCTGGTCCAATTCCATGCACTGATCGTATTGCGTCGCGCCGAGGAGGTGGTTAGTGTGCGCCGAGGAGGTGGTTAGTGCGACATAACAGCCTCCTCGGCGCGCGTGTCGAGCCTCCTCGGCGCAATGCGGTGGGTCAGGCGAACAACGGCACCAGCGCGACGGCACCGACGGCATAGCGCGCCAACACCGCGCGGGCGATCTCGGCGTCGACGCCCAGCGGCTCGGACACCGCGACCGCGCCGGCTTCGAGGCTGAGTTCGCTGACTACGTCGGCCAGCGGACCCTGGGTCAAGAAGAGTTGACCGACCGCAATGTGACGGCGCCCATCTGCTCGCAACGAACGCACCGCTTCGCCCGCAGCCGGCGGGGTGATCGCAGCGAATGCCGCGATCGTCGGCAGATTGTGTCGTTTGCCCCACGCTCTGGCCACCCGCGCTACTGTCTGGTTCT
>JBBSRT010000176.1:0-3442 GCA_038242765.1 Propionibacteriales bacterium | reverse complement strand
CGAAGAAAAAACGACCTTGGACGATGTCTTTGTTTTGAATGTTCATACGCCCGACGAGGGCTCTTTGCCGGGCACAGATGAAGCAATCCCATTTGACGAACTTGAGAAACGCGCTTCCGAATTGCCTGCTTCCCTGGAGACGGAAATGGCGGTCTATTGCCGGAGCGGGCGGATGTCGCACACGGCTGTCAAGACGCTTGCGGAGATGGGTTACACCGACCTGGTGGAATTGCACGGAGGAATGAACGCGTGGAAGGAATCGGGTCGGCGATTACTGCCGGCAAGTCGAAATTGAACACGTGGCAGTCACAGCGAATAGCGTTTCGAGGGCCAGGCAGTGCGAGTGACCGAACCAATCATCGTGCCTTCGCGAAACGGGTGAGGTCGGTCAGTGTGTAATACGCTCCAAAATGACCTATGGCCGCGTTAATGGAGGGGAAATGATGTCATCATATTTGGGTGCTGCGTCGATGCTTGTGGCCGGTCTGCTCGGTGTCGCTGCCCTCTATCTCGGACACCGGGTGACCTCGGTTGCAGCGGGCGCTGTGACGGCTCTGCCTTTTCTCTCCGGCGAAATGCCGACCGAGCATGCATTGTCGCGCTACCACACACGGTGGTATCCGATGACGTTGCTGTTCCTGGCCTTCGACGTGGAGATGTTGTTCATGTATCCGTGGGCTGTCATCGTTGCCGAGGTCGGCCCCGGTGCGGTCGTCGAGATGTTCCTTTTCCTCGGTGTTTTGATGGCTGCGGTTGTATGGGCTTGGCGTGAGGGTGCATTGCGATGGGTCTGAAACGTTGGTTGTCCCGCCAAGCTGTCGCCCGGGTGCACGTGCTGGTGGTCGAGACGCCCGGTTCGTGGGCAACCCGCGTGGCCGTCGAACAGGCACTGAGCCGGCGTGGATGGCAATCCGCAGCATCACCTGCCGACGCCGATGCGCTCCTAGTATGTGGCACGCCCGGACCGCGGTTGCAAGAGACGATCGACCACGTATGGGATCAGCTCCCCGGTCCGCGCGCACGCGTGGACGCACCGAGCCCGGACTCTGCACTGAGGGCACTGGAAGAGGCAGAGACGATACTGCTAGACCTCAATCGACAGAGCGATGACGCGCGGCACCGGCCGACCACAGTGACTAACGATGACGATCACTCGGGTATGGAGCACTCGGGTATGGACATGTCGGGGCCCGGCGGTATCGCGCTCGCCGCTGGCGGCCCAGACCGCGATGGCCTGGAAATGGATGTGCTGCATCTTCCACTGGGCCCGATCCTGCAATATTGGCCGCCTGGTCTTGTGGTGCGCTGCGCGCTGCAGGGCGACGTGGTCACCGATGCTGAGGTCGAGATCCTTGAGCCGCCAACCGGTGCTGAGCCTGATGAGTCAATCGCTTCGCTTCCGAGACGGATTGACGTCGCCGCCGACATACTGGCGCTCGCCGGTTGGAGTGACATGGCCGCCAACGTTCGGTATACACGTGACGTGATGATCGCCGGCGCCGACCTGAAACATGCAGCAACCCAGCTTGACCGGTTGCGGACACGGGTCGGGCGGTCTCGTTTGTTGCGATGGTCCTTGCGGGATTTGGGCCGCGTCGACAGCGCCGCACTCACCGAGTACCGGTTGGGCGAGGATTGCCGTGGCGATGTGTACGACCGATTGATGCGGCTGCTCGACTTGCCGGTTGAGCCGACCGATGTCGCCATCGAGCACTCGGCGGTGGTGGCAGCGTTGCCGAGTTTGATAAGTGGTTATGACGTTGCTGCGGCTCGACTCATTGTCGCAAGCCACATGCCGTTGGGCCGTCTCGGTGTGGTCGCGGATCGTCCCGGCGGTGGGCATGCCTGATCAGGTCATCCATCAAGTGGCGCCCGGATGGGCCGTTGTCGCCGTCGGGCTGGTGGGTGTGTTCGCGATTCTGGCGGCCAGCCTCGACGGTGTCCTCGTCAGTCGACATGATGGCCGCTCTTCGGTTCGCGGGTGGAAGAAGCCGCTTGACGAGACGGCCCGGCTGATGCGTCAGCGACGGCGTACGACTCTGGCAGCCGACAGCCTGCTCTGGCGCATCGGTGGAGCAGGGCTGGTCGTGGTCGCATGTTTGAAGTTTGCTGTGGTGCCGTTGGGGCAATGGACCCTCGCCGACCTCGCCGTTGGAATCGTCTGGTTCAACGCCCTGGACGTCATGGTCTGGGCCCTGGTGTGGATGATCGGTTGGGGGCCGAACTCGGCCGATTCGCTGATCGGCGGTTATCGCTTCTTGGCGCAGGCACTGGCCTATGAACTGCCGCTGATGTTCGCGCTGACCGCACCGGCGGTGGCGGCGCAAAGCCTGCGCGTTGGCGATGTTGTCGCCGCCCAACAAGGCCTGTGGTTCGTGGTCTGGATGCCGATTGCCTTCGCCATCTATTGCCTGGCAGTGGTCGCATTCTCAGTCTGGGGGCCGTTCTCGCCTGCCGCGGGTGCCGATATCGCCGGCGGCATACTGGCTGAGCTCTCCGGTCCGGACCGGCTGCTCGTGTTAGCGGGCCGCTACGCATTACTGGCTGCAGGCGCGGCGTTTGCGGTGCCGTTGTTCTTGGGTGGCGGTGCAGGTCCCCTGCTTCCGGCCTGGTGCTGGGTAATGGTCAAAACTTTGATTCTGCTGGCCGCTCTCGTTGCGATACGTCACCGATTGCCGCACCTGCGAGCTGACCGTTTCGTGGAGGTCGGCTGGCTGATTCTCTTGCCAGCAGTCCTGCTGCAACTACTCGTGGTGGCCGCCATTGTGGCCGGAAGGGGTTGACAATGTATGAAGCGGTGATGTTCTGGGCGCTTGCCGTTGTCGCGGTGGCCGCCGGTATCACGGTGTTCAGGGTCGACTCGATGGCACGCGCCACCTATGCGCTTGCCGTGTCATTCGTGGCGGTGGGAATCGCGCTGCTGCTTGTCGACCTGGACTACATCGGACTCATCACGGTGCTGATGATGGTCATGGAGATGGCCGTCATGGCGGTTTACATGATCATGTTCATGGGGATGAATCCGGCACTGATGCCGATGAGCATGGTCCACGGACAGCGCACAGCAATTGTGGCTGCGGTGGGTTCGTTCGTTCTGCTGGCCGCCGGTGCACTGCTGGTGCCGTGGCCTGAGCGTCGCGGTTCGCCAGCTGCTGATACGACAGCGGCCCTGGGAGAAATGTTGATGGGTTCGAAGATGCTGGTCATGATGACGGTCAGCCCGGTGATGCTCGCCACGATTGTCGCCGGCATCGCGCTCGCCTCACACCGCAGCCGCTACGACCGTTTCGGCGACAACCTGGATCGGCGTCAAGCCGATGACCCACAACGAGGCGGTGTCGGCCGGTGACGTTGGAAGCATTGCTGATTGTGGCGGCGGCGCTGTTCAGCGTCGGCTTGTATGGTGCCTTGTCGCAGCAGGTCGTCGTGATGGTGATGATGG
>JBBSRT010000175.1:0-3445 GCA_038242765.1 Propionibacteriales bacterium | reverse complement strand
GGATCTTCGGGGGCACGTCGGGGCCACCACACGACGACGGGGGAGTCAGGCAGCAACAGCGGAAGCACCACCGACTCGGCATGCTCGGTGAGTTCCCCAGAGATCCGCAACAGGATCGACTCGCCCGAATGCTTTTCGCCCACACGCACCTTGGCGTCCAGATTGGCCGAGCCGCGGCCCGAACCGTAAATCATGCCGATGACACGGGAGGGATGCTCACGAGAAAGGCTTGTCGCCGAATCCAGGTCGGCGCCGACGTTGTCCTCATCGGTGATGACCACAAGTGTCATGACCATGCCCATTGCCGGGCTGCCGGCTCGACTCCTGGCTCGCACCATGGCGGCAGCGATCTTCGATGAGTTGGTGCTGCGCAAATCCATCTTCATGTCATGGCCTCCGCCAGGTGCGGCCTTCACGGGCCAGCATCTCGTACGCCGACTTGGGCCCCCACGTCCCGGCCGAATAGGTGTCCATTTCCTTCGCGTGTGCCCAGTGGTCGATGACGGGATCGAGGATGCGCCAGGACAACTCGACCTCTTCGAGCTGGGGAAAAAGCGGCGGGTCACCAAGCAACACATCGAGGATCAGTCGTTCATAGGCTTCGGGGCTGCGTTCGGCAAACGCTCCGCCGTAGGCGAAGTCCATGTTGACATCGCGTATTTCCATGGCTGGACCGGGAACTTTGGCGCCGAATCTCAACGTGACGCCCTCGTCGGGCTGGATGCGCATCACGAGCGAGTTCTGGCCGAGTTCGGCAACATCGGTTTTGGCGAACGGCTGGTGCGGTGCACGTTTGAAGACAACGGCGACCTCGGTGACGCGGCGGCCGAGCCTTTTGCCCGCGCGCAGATAAAATGGCACCCCGGCCCACCGCCTGGTGGCGATGTCGATGCGCATCGCCGCGAACGTCTCGGTCATGGACGTGTCGGGGATGCCCTCTTCTTGCAGATAGCCGGCGACCTCTTCGCCGCCGGCCCAGCCGGCCACATACTGCCCGCGCGCGGTGCACAAGTCCATGTTTTCGGGTGGTCGTGCGTTGGCGAGGATCTTTTGCTTCTCGATGCCCAGACTGTAGGCGTTGAACGAGACCGGCTCCTCCATCGCGACCAACGCCATCAGTTGCAGCAAATGGTTTTGGATGACGTCGCGGGCGGTGCCGATGTTGTCGTAATAGCCGGCGCGACTGCCGATGCCGATGTCTTCGGCCATGGTGATCTGCACATGATCGACATAGTTGGAGTTCCAGATTGGTTCGAACATTCCGTTGGCGAACCGCAGCGCCAGAATGTTCTGCACCGTTTCCTTGCCCAGATAGTGATCAATGCGGAACACCGATTCGCGAGAGAAAACCTCCGAAAGGACCGCATTGAGAGCCTGTGCCGATTGCAGGTCGTGCCCAAAGGGCTTTTCGACGACCACCCGGCGCCACGAACCCGAACGCTCCGCCAAACCGTGCTTCTTGAGTTTGCTGATCACGACCGGAAAGAGATCGGGCGGGATCGCGAGATAAAAAGCGTGGTTGCCGCCGGTTCCGCGATCCTCATCAACTTCGGCGACGGTCCCGACCAGGCGCTGCCAGGCGTCGTCATCGTCAAATGAGCCAGCGACAAAGCGCATACCGCGAGCCAATTGCCGCCATACGTTGTCGCGCCACTGCGTGCGTGCACCATCCTTGGCGGCTTGATGGACCGTTTCGAGGAAGTTCTCGCCCGGATACTGGCGGGCAAAGCCGATGACCGCGAAGCCCGGCGGCAGCAGGCCCCGGTTCGCCAAGTCGTAGATTGCGGGAATGAGTTTGCGGCACGCGAGGTCGCCGGTGATTCCAAAAATGACGACACTGCAGGGCCCGGCGATCTGCGGCAACCTGCGGTCCTGGGGGTCGCGCAGTGGGTTGACGAAACCGGCTTCGGTCACGACAGCAGATCTCGCAGCCGAGGCAGCGCCACCTGCGCGTCCTGGAGGTGGAGGCGCAGCACCGGCCGGCCGAGATCGCGCAGCACCTTCGCGTCGCCGGTGGCCTGGGAGTCGATGAACTCGCCGAAGCTGAAGTCGCGACCGGGTACCGCAAGATCCTGTTGCGGTTCGCACGTAATTTGAAGGAACACGCCGACGGGGGGACCGCCCTTGTGATATTGGCCGGTCGAGTGCAAAAAGCGCGGACCCCAACCGAACGTGACAGGTCGGCCCAACCGCTCGGCAAGGGATTCGCGGACCGCACTGAACTCTGCAAAGGCATAGCGGTCGAGATAGGCCTGCACAGCCACATAGCCATGCTCGAGGTCCACTTGGCCCAGGAGCTGGGCCACTGCTTCGTCGACCGTAGAGGCGGCTGTGCCGAAGACGTCGATACCGTGCTCGCTGAACTCCGGTTGCGGCCTCGATGAACCGGCGTCGAGGAGCTCGCGCGCCGCAGCCTTCGCGCTCTCGACATCGGGTTGGTCGAAGGGATTAATGCCGATCGCTCGACCAGCAATAGCGACCGCGTCTTCCCAGATCAGGAACAAGGCTCCGAGTCCGCCACTGATGCCCAGCGAGAAGCCCGACTCGGATTCGGGGGCCGAGTCCGAGCCAAGGGCCACAAGTGCTGAATCCTGAGTGTTCGGATAGAAATTGACGGCGTTTTCGAACGGGACGACCACCGGCAGGACACCTTTGCCCTCTTTGCCTGTCGACTCGGCGACGAGTTGTTCAAGCCAGTCACCGATGCCGTGTCTGCTCTGGTCGACGATGATCAGTTTGTCCACACCGGCTCGATTGGCCATTCCCAGCATGGTGCCGATGCGCAATCCGAGGTTGTCGGCAGAGTCGATGCCCTGGCTTTGAGCGGCATCGGAGGCCTCATCAAGCATTTGCCCGATGGGCGCCCCGGCGAGCCCGCTGGGTACCAGGCCAAATGCGGTGAGCGCCGAATAGCGTCCGCCGACGTTCGGATCAGCACGAAAAACGCGATAACCGGCCTGCGTTGCTTCATGGTCAAGCGGAGAATCTGGATCGGTGACCACGACCAGATGATCGGCAGGCTCAAGACCTGCGGCGGTAAATGCGGCCTCGTAGGCGCGACGCTGGGAATCGGTTTCGACGGTGCCGCCGGACTTGCTGGACACGACCACGATCGAGCGTTCGAGTCTGTCTTCGACCGCGGCGCGCACCATGTCGGGTTGCGATGAATCAAGCACCGTCAACTCGACCCCTGCGGCCTTGCACATGACCTCAGGGGCCAGCGAGGACCCA
Organism: Propionibacteriales bacterium; assembly: GCA_038242765.1. Taxonomy (GTDB): domain Bacteria; phylum Actinomycetota; class Actinomycetes; order Propionibacteriales; family Nocardioidaceae; genus JBBSRT01. The sequence continues at coordinate 214 of JBBSRT010000175.1, read as the reverse complement.
CCCATGCCGCACAAGACCACGTGGTCGAGGTCGCGGGCACGCATCTGGTCGCGCAATTGCTCGATTTGGGCGACCCACGGCCGTGATGACTCATGCAGATGGGTCCAAGCCAGTCTCTTGGTTGCTTCAGGCTCGGCTTCGGGCCCCCACAGGCCGGCGTCATGATCAACAAGACGAGAGGCGACCCTGGCCGATATAGCCTCGTCGAGGGCAT
>JBBSRT010000174.1:0-3475 GCA_038242765.1 Propionibacteriales bacterium | reverse complement strand
GGACCAAATCACCTTCCGCCGGCCGCGGATCTAATCACCGCGTGGCCCGGCGGGCTTTGGCCACGCGCCGGTTGACCACAATGCCCACAGCACCAGGAGCGGCTGAAACAGCAACCGGATGGCGCGTGCACGGTCGGTGTCCAGGCCGAAAGCGTCAGTGTGGGTCACGTATTGCGAAATGTTGCCCGGGAACACCGCGATGAAGAATGCAGCAACGACCCAGCCGAGGAGCGCGCGTTTGCTGCGCAACGCGATGAGCGCGGCTCCGAGGACGATTTCAACCACACCGGATGCGATCACCACGAAATCGGCGTCAAGCGGCATCCACGTCGGCACCTGAGCTATGAATGTGGAGCGACTCCAAGTCAGGTGACTGATACCGGCAAACAACAAAAACACGCCCAGCAGCAGTCGGGCGATCGTGCGCACCATGTCCACAGCGTCGAGTGATTCGGAGCGCGCCATGCGCCGAGTCTGGCACTCGTTGTGCAAGGACGACCACCGGCGTAGGCAAACGCGAGCGAAACACCGCATAGGGGGCTCGGCTGCTGGTTTTGCCTACCGGCGTGGTCGTCACCGTGTTTGACTGGGCGTATGGCAACTCTTGGCCTCGATGCCGTATTCGCCGCAATCGACCGTGCCGACTTCTTGACCGAAGGACAGCGATCGAGCGCCGGATACGACACGCCGTTGCCTATCGGTTTGGGACAGACCAACTCACAGCCCCGCACAGTGCGCGACATGCTTGCCCTGCTTGACGTCCAAGACGGCCAAACGGTCCTCGACGTGGGCGCGGGATCGGGCTGGACCACAGCCTTGCTGGGTTACCTCGTCGGGCCCGGTGGGCGCGTTGTGGGCGTTGAGCTGGAGCCCGAGTTGGCCGCCTGGGGCGCAGCCAACCTGGCTCCATATGTAATGAAGTGGGCCTCCATTCGCACCGCTGATCCCGCTGTGCTGGGCGTACCGGACGAGGGTCCCTATGACCGAATTCTGGTCTCTGCTGCTGCGCAGGCCTTCCCGCATGAGTTGCTGGATCAGCTGGTCGACGACGGCGTCATGGTCGTTCCGGTTGGCGGCACCATGACGCGGGCCGCCCGGACGGGCCAAAACACCGGCGACGTTGAGGTCACCACTCACGGCAACTATTCGTTCGTGCCGTTGCGAACGTTGCAGGACTGATCAACGCGCAGCGAAGGCGACCCGCTCAGCCTAGCGCTTCACCGCTGGGGTGCGAATGAGTTTGCGATTGGTGAACCCGAACATGCCCAACTTTGAGAGTTCCCGGCCGAACCCCGAACGCTTGACACCGCCGAAAGGCAAGTCCGCCGCAGACGACGTCGGCTTGTTGATCCAGACCATGCCGCTCTCGATCCGGTCCGCAACTGATTCGGCATACTCAGGATCGCTGCTAAATACTGAACCGCCAAGACCGTAGGATGAGGAGTTGGCCAACTCGATAGCCGCGTCCGCATCGGCGACGGAGTAGACGACGGCGACGGGCCCGAAGAGTTCCTCATGGTAGGCGCGCATGTCAGGAGTGACATCGGTGAGGACCGTGGCGTCGACAAAGGCACCCGGACGGTCGGGGCGCCCACCACCGACTCGAACGGTGGCACCATGTTCGCGGGCATCGTCGACCTGTGCCATCAGGTCATCGGCGGCCCGTTGGGAGGAAAGCGGTCCCAGCGTCGTGGCTGAGTCGGCGGGGTCGCCGACCGACAGGCTGCCGAATGCCTTGGAGAGGCCGTCGCAGAAGTCCGCATAGACCTCATCGACGACGATGAATCGCTTGGCGGCAATACAACTTTGGCCGGTGTTGGCCAGTCGCCCGGTGACAGCTGCACCGATGGTGCGCTCAAGGTTGTCGCCGTCGAGGACGATGAACGGGTCGCTGCCGCCGAGTTCGAGGACGCACTTCTTGAGATGCTTGCCGGCAAGGGCGGCCACGCTTGCGCCGGCGCCTTCGCTTCCGGTGAGCGAGACTCCCTGCACCGCATCGTGCGCGATGACCCGTTCGACGTCTGAGATACGCAAAAACAGGTTAGTGTAAACGCCAGCGGCTGCACCGGCGTCGCGAAAGAGCTGCTCCAGAGCAAGAGCCGATTGCGGACAACTCTCGGCATGCTTGAGCAAGATCGTGTTGCCGACAACGAGATTCGGGCCAGCGAAACGGACCACCTGATACAGCGGGAAATTCCACGGCTCGATGCCGAGCAGCACCCCGAGCGGCTGATTGACGATCCGGGCGTCACCCTTGGCCTCTTCCAGCTTTTCGGGTTCGAGGAAGCCGGGGCCGTTGTCGGCGTAGTACTGCAGGATGCTCACGGCCAACGCAACCTCCATACGGCTCTCATCGATGCGCTTGCCCATTTCACCGGTGATGATCGCGGCGAGTTCTTCGCTGCGTTGCGTCATCAAGGCAGCCGCACGACCCACGAGTGCGGCCCGTTCCTCGACCGGCGTGGCCCGCCACGAAAGGTAGGCCGTGTGGGCTTGTTCCACCGCTGCGTCGACATCTTTTGAATCGGCGAACGCAAACTCCTGCTCGGTCTCCCCGGTGTAGGGATTGATTGTCGCGTACGGGCGATCCGCACCGGCTGTCTCTGGTTGCGTGTCTTCTGGGTGCTGCGTGGTCGCCACGTTGTGCTCCTCAATGTCTATGGGTTGTGTACCCCAGCCGTAGCCGTTCATGCCACGAGGGCGCAACCGGCAGTAGTTCGCGCAACCGCAATCGGAGGCGTCGGGTCAACGACGGAGGTGACTCACATTGAGAAATACTGCGGCGCCTGCCTGCGCTGTTGCCATCGGCTCGTTACCTTAGGAAGATGGGTCATCGACCTTCACGACCGATCTCACCCGATTTGGAGCCTGCCATGAGCACTACCGAGGCAACGAACGAAGGCCCGGACCAGCCGGCGACAGACACCACCGAACTCAAACGGGTGATGGGTCCCAAGTTGTTGTTGCTCTTTATCATCGGCGACATTCTGGGCACCGGCATCTATGCGCTCACTGGCCAGGTCGCCGCCGAAGTCGGCGGTGCGGCCTGGGTTCCGTTCCTTGCGGCCTTTATCATCGCGACCCTCACCGCGTTTTCCTATCTCGAGCTCGTCACTAAATATCCGCAGGCCGCCGGCGCCGCGCTTTATGTGCACAAGGCATTTGGCCTCCACTTCGTGACGTTCATCGTGGCGTTTACCGTCATGTGCTCGGGCATTACCTCCGCGTCAACAGCTTCGCGGGCCTTTGCCTCCAACCTTGCTATCGGCGTTGGATGGGAGGCAGGCAACACCTCCATCATGTTGATGGCGCTTGGCTTCATGGCACTGGTCATGGCGATCAACTTCCGCGGCACGAGTGAGAGCATCGGCGCCAACGTCGTACTCACCATCATCGAGGTCACCGGCCTAGTCGTCGTGATCATCATCGGCTTCTACGCGATGGGCCAGGGCAACGCTGACTTCTCGCGCGTCGT
>JBBSRT010000173.1:0-3490 GCA_038242765.1 Propionibacteriales bacterium | reverse complement strand
GTGGCGCTGGTGGCGCGCTCGTGCTCGGTGCCATGCTCGACGGTATTCCCGAGTCCGCGGCGATTGGTGTGTCGCTGCTCGAGGGTCACGGTGTCGGTGTCGCTGTCGTGGCGGCGGTGTTCCTGTCCAACATCCCCGAGTCGCTGTCGGCGGCGGTCGGTTTGCGCAAAGCCGGACATTCGGCCCGCTGGATCCTTGGTCTTTGGCTCGGGGTGGCGGTCATCTCGGCCATCGCTGCGGCGCTTGGCTTCGCGCTGCTCGGCGGTGCCGACCCGGCGACGATTGCGGTGGTGCAGGCCTTTGCCGCTGGCGCGATCTTGACGATGCTTGCTGACACGATGATGCCCGAAGCGTATGAGCATGCCGGAAACCTCGTCGGTTTGGTCACCTGTGCGGGCTTCATCGCCGCCTTCATGCTCAGTCACGTGGCCTGAATCAAAAGATTAACTCGTCCGTATGCCGCGAGGTGAGGTAACCTGAAATGACTAGCTAGGGCCAATGTCGTCCCGAGTTGTCCGCGCAGACCCATCGGTCCGCGCCGGTGACCTGACGATCCGAAGGAGCCAGCTATGCATCCCGTTCAAGGCCTGTATGACCCGCAGTTCGAACACGATGCGTGTGGCGTCGCCCTCGTCGCCACACTGACCGGCGAACCGACCCACGACATCGTCGCCAAAGGCCTCACCGCATTGCGTAACCTCGACCACCGCGGTGCGGTCGGAGCCGAACCTGAATCCGGTGACGGAGCTGGCATCCTGCTGCAAATACCCGACGCGTTCTTTCGTGCCATGGTCGCCTTCGAGTTGCCTATTGCCGGTGCCTACGCGGCTGGCATCGCGTTCCTGCCTGCTGACGCCGACGAGAGCGCAAAAGCCCGACAGATCATTGAGCACGCCGCCGCCGACGAAGGCCTCCACGTGTTGGGTTGGCGCGAAGTGCCCACCGAGCCGGGTCTGCTGGGCAAGTCGGCGCGCGACTACATGCCCGCTTTCATGCAACTCTTTGTCAGCGGGGCACACGGCCGTGTCACCGGAATCGCTTTGGACCGGCTTGCGTTTTGTCTGCGCAAACGAGCTGAACGCGAGGCAGGTGTTTATTTTCCGAGCCTGTCGGCACGCACCATTTGCTACAAGGGCATGCTGACCACCGACCAACTTGACACGTTTTTCACCGACCTGGTCGACGTTCGCGTCGCCTCGGCGATGGCCGTGGTGCACAGCCGATTCTCGACCAACACGTTCCCGAGCTGGCCGCTGGCCCACCCGTTCCGCTTCATCGCCCACAACGGCGAGATCAACACCGTACGCGGCAACCGCAACTGGATGCGCGCACGCGAAGCACTGCTCGAAAGCAACGTGCTGCATGGAGACCTCAAGCGACTTTATCCGATTTGCGACCCGAATGGCAGTGACTCAGCCTCGCTCGACGAGGTCCTAGAACTATTGCATCTGAGCGGCCGTTCACTTCCGCATTCAATCATGATGATGATCCCCGAAGCGTGGGAGAACCACGCCCAGATGGATCCCAAGCGTCGCGCGTTTTATGAGTTCCATTCCTCGATAATGGAGCCGTGGGACGGCCCAGCCTGCGTGGTTTTCACCGACGGCCGCCAGGTTGGCGCGGTCATGGACCGCAACGGTTTGCGGCCGGGCCGTTACTGGGTAACTCAGGACGGCCTGGTCGTGCTGGCCTCCGAAGCCGGCGTGTTGGACCTCGACCCGGCGACGATCACCCGCAAGGGTCGACTCGAACCGGGCAGGATGTTTTTGCTCGACCTTGACGAGCACCGCCTCATCGAGGATGACGAGATCAAGAACAAGCTCGCCTCTGCACACCCGTACGACGAATGGCTCTATGCGGGCCTCATCCGTTTTGAGGACCTCCCCGATCTCGAGCACATCGTGCACACCCATGCCTCGGTGACACGGCGGCAACAGGTTTTCGGCTACACCGAAGAAGAGTTGCGCATCCTGATCACCCCGATGGCCCGCGCGGGCCTGGAACCGATCGGTTCCATGGGCACCGACACGCCCATTGCGGCTATCTCGGAACGGCCGCGACTGATTTTCGACTACTTCACCCAACTATTCGCCCAGGTCACCAACCCGCCGCTTGATGCGATCCGCGAAGAGCTCGTCACCTCGCTGGCCGGCACAATGGGCGCCGAACGCAACCTTCTCGACCCGACAGCCGCCTCTTGTCGGATGCTCCAGCTCCCGTTCCCGGTCATCGACAACGATGAGTTGGCCAAGATCCGGCACATGAACCGTGACGGCGACCTCCCCGGATTCGCCGCACATATCGTCCGCGGCCTGTATGACGTGCACGGTGGCGGAACCGCACTTGCTGCCCGGCTCGACGAGATCTGCGCCGAGGTGTCCGAAGCCATTGCCGACGGCGCCCGCATCCTCGTGCTTTCGGACCGGCACTCCACCGCCGAGCGCGGCCCCATCCCATCGCTGCTGCTCATCGGTGCGGTGCACCACCACCTCGTACGGCACAAGGAACGCACCCGGGTCGGCCTCATCGTCGAATCCGGCGATGTGCGCGAGGTGCACCACGTCGCGCTGCTGGTCGGGTACGGCGCCACCGCCGTCAACCCGTATCTCGCCATGGAAAGCGCCGAAGACCTTGCCCGCCACGGCGTCCTCGTCCATGACATCGAGCCCGACGTCGCGGTGCGCAATCTGGTCTACTCGCTGGGCAAAGGAGTACTCAAGGTCATGAGCAAAATGGGTGTCTCGACCGTCGCCTCCTACACCGGAGCGCAGATCTTCGAGACGATCGGCCTCTCCCACGGCGTCGTTGACCGCTATTTCACCGGCACGGCAGCCAAGCTCGGCGGCATCGGACTCGACACCATCGCCGAAGAAGTGCGATTGCGCCACGTGCTGGCCTATCCGACCGCGGGCATCGTCGCATCGCGCCGCCATTTGGAGAGCGGTGGCGAATACCAGTGGCGCCGCGACGGTGCCGAACACCTCTTTGATCCCGAAACGGTTTTCCGGCTCCAGCATTCGACCCGGACCGGACGGTATGACGTCTTCAAGCAATATACCGGCAGGATCGATGACCAGACGAAGCGACTGATGACGATCCGCGGGCTCTTCAACCTCAAAGAAGGGGTGCGCAAAGCGGTGCCGATCGACGAGGTGGAGTCCGTCGCTGAAATCGTCAAACGTTTTTCCACCGGAGCCATGTCCTACGGGTCGATCAGTCAGGAGGCACACGAGACACTGGCAATCGCGATGAACCGGCTCGGCGCCAAATCCAACACCGGTGAGGGTGGCGAAGACTCCGACCGGCTACACGACCCGGAGCGGCGCAGCGCCATCAAACAGGTCGCCTCGGGCCGCTTCGGGGTCACGTCGGAATATTTGACTAACGCCGATGACATCCAGATCAAGATGGCGCAGGGCGCCAAACCGGGGGAGGGCGGACAGCTGCCCGGGCCGAAGGTCTATCCGTGGGTGGCAAAGACCCGGCATTC
>JBBSRT010000172.1:0-3510 GCA_038242765.1 Propionibacteriales bacterium | reverse complement strand
TCAGTTGCCACGCCGACCAAGTTGTGGTCTTGACGGGTGCAAGTGCTATGTTTCCAATAATCCGAACACTAAACAAGGGTAAAAACACCTCGGCTTTGTCTTATTGGTCACATGGTGCGTAATCTGCACGTCGTGACACCACCAAAAGCAGTCCCCGACCCCCGGTTGCGGCCATGGACCGTGGTTGCGGCCGCCGTCATTGTCGCTGTCGAAGCGCTCGCGTATGTCGCACTCGCGGTGCTTGACCTCGCGTCAATTTCGCCCGAAAGAGTCGCCGTCGGAGCCGGTGTCGCGCTCTTTTTCCTCATTTACGGTTTCGGCCAATGGTGGGCAACCTATTCGCTGTTTCGGCTCAACGAGTGGGCGCGGGGCGCGTTGCTCTTCACGCAGCTCGTTCAGTTGGGGCTTGCCTGGAATGTGCGGGCGGCGTCGCAGTCCTGGCTGCCGTGGCTGTTGGCGGTTCCGGCCGCGGTGTGCCTGTTGTGTCTCATAGCGCCGGTGACCAACCGGGCTCTCCTGACAAAAGATCCGATGTGAGAGACTTCTGATCGGGCACAACCCACGCTGGAACCTCGCCGCCGAACATGCGGCTCGTCCGATCCGAGCTGTGAGGAAAACCGGCTGTGAGGAAAACCGATGGTTGCCACCGACTATGAGATGTATGTGAATATTCCAGAATCCGAAGATCCGATCTTTGCGTTGCACCGACGCGGCAAGATGGAGATTTCAGCCACCGTGCCGCTGGCCGATGCGGCCGATCTAGCCATGTCCTACACACCGGGCGTTGCCAAGGTTTGCGAAGCGATCGCCGCCGACCCCGAGGCCGCCCACGAATTCACATGGGTCTCCAACACGGTGGCCGTCATCACCGACGGCACCGCCGTCCTGGGACTCGGTGACATCGGGCCCGCCGCATCGATGCCCGTCATGGAAGGCAAATCGATTCTTTTCAAGCAGTTCGGTGGTGTCGATGCCATTCCGATCGCTCTCAACACGACCGACACCGAAGAGATCATCGAGACGATCGTCCGACTCGCGCCCACGTTCGGCGGGATCAACCTTGAGGACATCTCGTCGCCTCGCTGTTTCGAAATCGAGCGCCGGCTCATCGAGCTGCTGGACATACCGGTATTCCACGACGACCAGCACGGGACCGCCATCGTCGTGCTCGCCGCGCTCTATAACTCGTTGCTGCTGACCGATCGTGACATCGAGGATGCGCACATCGTGATCTCGGGCGCTGGCGCGGCAGGCGTAGCCGTCACCAAGATGTTGTTGGCCGCAGGAGCCCGCAGGGTCGTCGTCGTTGACCGTCAGGGCGTCATACATCCTCACCGCGACGGTTTGGGCAGCGTCAAGTCCGAACTTGCCGAAATCACGGCTCCCTGGGCGAACCCAGGCACGATGGGCGATGCTTTGAGCGGTGCCGACGTGTTCATCGGCGTCTCGGGTGGCACCATTGCCGAGGTCGATCTGGCCCAAATGGCACCCGACGCGATCATTTTTGCCTTGGCCAACCCAAACCCTGAAGTTTTGCCCCACATCGGTTCGCGTTACGCGAAGGTTGTGGCAACCGGCCGCTCCGATTTCCCCAACCAGATCAACAACGTCCTAGTTTTCCCGGGCATATTCCGGGGGGCGCTGGACGTGCGCGCCACGGTCATATCCGCGCAGATGAAGATCGCTGCCGCCCGTGCGGTCGCCGACCTCGTCGGCGACGACCTGAGCCCCACCTACGTCATACCGTCACCGTTCGACCCGCGCGTTGCCAAAGCCGTGGCCAAGGCGGTCACAGAAACAGCGAGACGCGAAGGTCTCGCCCGTCGACCATATTGAGGAGCACCATGTTTGCTGTCTATGCAGATTCGATGAATCCCGAGTCGCCGCTCGACGGGCTCGTCATCGGTGAGCGCCCCGAACCCGAAGTGCCGGACGGCTGGACGACGGTGACCGTCAAGGCCGCCTCGATCAACCACCATGACGTATGGAGTTTGCGCGGCGTTGGACTGCGTGCGGATGCTCTGCCGATGATTTTGGGTTGCGATGCTGCCGGCATCGATGAAGACGGTAATGAGGTGCTTGTCCACGCGGTCATCGCGGACCCGTCGTGGCACGGTGACGAAACCCTCGACCCGAAGCGCTCGCTGCTTTCCGAGCGGTTCCAAGGCACCTTCGCCGAAAAGGTCGCCGTGCCCAAACGCAATGTGGTTGCCAAGCCGGCTGGGTTGTCCTTTGCTGAAGCGGCATGTTTACCTACCGCCTGGCTGACCGCATATCGGATGCTCTTCACGCAGTCTGATCTCAAACCCGGTGACTCGGTGCTGATCCAAGGCGCCGGCGGGGGAGTGTCGACCGCGTTGATCATGCTGGCGCGCGCCGCGGGTTTCCGCGTCTACGTCACTAGCCGGGACGAGTCCAAGCGTGCCCGGGCACTCGAAATTGGCGCCCATGCGGCTTTTGAGTCGGGCGCGCGACTGCCGCAGCGGGTCAATGCGGTGATGGAGACGGTCGGTGCAGCCACGTGGTCGCATTCGGTCAAGTCGCTGCTGCAAGGCGGCACGATCGTCATTTGTGGGGCAACATCGGGCGATGCTCCGAAGGCTGCGGAACTGACCCGCATCTTCTTCCTGCAGTTGCGCGTACACGGTTCCACGATGGGAACGAGTGGCGAACTGCATGGGCTCGCGCAGTTCCTTGACAGCACCGGCTTGCGGCCGCTCATCGACCGTGAGATCACGATGGACAAAGCCGATGAAGGCCTCGCTGCGATCATCGACGGCGACGTCTTCGGCAAGATCGTCCTGACCCGCTAACTGAAAGCCTGCTCCATCAGCTGACGGTTTTCCTCGATGTGCCGCGCATGCGAACCGACCGACGGCGCCGAGGATTCGGGACGCGTCACGCGCAACAGCGGAAGTCCGCCAAACTCGCCACCGAAGTGGAGCGCAATGTGTGGCCAAGGACCCTGGTTGGCGGGTTCATCTTGCACCCATCGCACCTCCTTGGCATTGCTGAATCGTGCGACCTCGGCGTTGAGTTCGTCGACGGGACGGGGATAGAGCTGTTCGAGCCGCACGATGGCGGTGCGCGACTGGCCTGATTCGAGTTTTTCACGTTCGGCCATAAGGTCCCACGTGATGCGGCCCGAACACAGCAGCACGCGCTCAACCTGGGCGGCGTCAACCGAGTCGTCACCGATAACCCGCCGGAATGTGCCGCTGGTGAAATCTTCGGGTTGCGAAGCGGCCGCCTTGGAGCGCAACATCGACTTCGGGGTGAAGACGATGAGTGGACGGTGCACCGTGCTCAAACTCTGTCGACGCAACAGGTGGAAGTATGACGCCGGGGTGGAGGGTTGGGCAATCGTCATCGCATTATCGGCGCAAAGGGCCATGAAACGCTCGATGCGCGCTGATGAGTGGTCAGGTCCCTGACCTTCGTAGCCGTGCGGCAGCAACAACACGACGCCCGACTTCTGACCCCACTTGGTCTCGCCAGCAGAGATGTATT
>JBBSRT010000171.1:0-3633 GCA_038242765.1 Propionibacteriales bacterium | reverse complement strand
CGATGTGCCGTTCGCGCAGCAATTGGGGCAACAGGAGGTTGACGTAGGCGTCGCGCTCGTCGACAGCCCGCATCACATCCCAGGCCACCTTGCGCACCTGATCGGTCATACGAGTATCGCTTCGGCGTCGAGGGAGGCACCGCGGGCCCAATCCGAAGCGTTCATCAGCTTTTTGCCCGGCGGCTGGATCTCACCCAAGATGATGTCGGTGGTGACGGTGCCGACCGCCACAATCTTCTTTGTCGTTGCGATCCGGCCCGGTGCCAAGGTGGAGTCCGCACCGATGGTGACCGGCCCCAACTTAATGCGTTGGCCGCCAAGCGTGGTCCATGCACCAGGGGCCGGTGTGCAGCCGCGCACGTGTCGGTCGATCGCGAAAGCCGGTCTGGTCCAGTCAATCCGGGCGTCATCGACGGTCAGTTTGGCCGCGTATGAGAGCCCCTGCTCGGGTTGCGGATGCGCTTCGATGTCGCCGTCACCCAGATGGTCGAGGGCATCGACAAGCAGGGCCGAGCCGTGAACGGCAAGGCGCTCCAGCAGGTCACCGGCGGTGTCGGTGTCGCGTATGCGTTCGGTGATAAGCCCGAATACCGGCCCCGCGTCGAGTTCTTGGATGATGCGAAAGACCGAGGCGCCGGTCACTTCGTCGCCAGCCATGATGGCGCGCTGCACCGGCGCGCCACCCCGCCACGCCGGAAGCACCGAAAAATGCAGGTTGAGCCATCCGTGCCTGGGTATGGCGAGTGCTTCCGCACCGAGAATCGCACCATAGGCAACGACCGGGCAGCAGTCTGGTTGCAATCGGCTCAGCCGGTCCACAAAGTCCGGATCTGAGGCTTTTTCGGGTTTCAAGACCTCCAAACCCAGTGATTGAGCGCGCTGCGCCACCGGTGACTCTATGAGTTGGCGACTTCGCCCGGCTGGCGCGTCAGGTCGCGTCACGACCGCCAACAGTTCGTGTCGACTGGCGACGATCGCATCGAGAGCCGTGACGGCAACGTCCGGAGTCCCGGCAAAGATCAACTTCACGCCCTCGAGTCTAGGGTGCGCGAAAACCTCGTCAGAGGGCGTACGGATCAACGCATACGCGGACCGGCGTCTGCTTTGCTGCCGAGCGCTGTGCCTGCATCGCGGCGAGGGTTGCGGCCAGTTGCCCACCTCGTGACCTTGGCGCCCGAACGATCAGTCTGCTTCGCTCCTCGTCGAGTGGCACCGGGCCCATGACCTCCGATGGTTCAGGCCACTGCGTGTCCTTGAGTGCATCGAGCACCGACGACGGTGCCTCGAGGGTGGCCAGGCTCGTCGCCGGTGGCAGGTGCGCTTGGCGACGCTGCGCCAACTCGCGAGCGGCGAAGCCAGTAGGGTCACAACGCACCAGTGCCTGGAGGGTGCCGGGGTCGCCGATCACGATCGCTTTGCCACCCTCGGAGGAGGGTCGCACAAGCGCCAGGGCGTTGAACCACCGCCGGTGTGCCTCTTCACCGACGCGCATGTCGGGCCTGCCCAACTGAAGCCACGTGTCGAGCAGCACTGCGGCAGAGTAGCCGCCATCGGCGCGCGGCTCGGCGCCGGGTGTGGCCAGGACGATCGCGGGGCTGGAGTCGACCGTTGCCACCATCTTGTCGCCACCTGAGGTGATGACCGTGGCCCCGTGAAAAGCTTTACCGATTTCTTCGGCCGTGCGAAGCTGACCCACCACCGGAGCGCGCAGCGAGGTGGCGCCGCACCCGGCACAGGACCATCGGTGGGCGCTCTCCCCGCACCAGCGACAGTGCAACGGCGCAGCTGCTGAGGGCTGGATCAGCGGCCCGGCGCACGTGCGGCATCGAGCTGGCTCGCGGCACTGCTGGCACGCCAGCGAAGCTCGATAGCCGCGACGGGGCACCTGGATCAGGACCGGTCCGCTGCCCAGCGATCGGCGGATCAGAGTGAATGCCGAATGCGGCAACCGTGCCGGGGCGTTCGCGCCCTCCGCACCGTCGGTCACCTGCACGAGCGGCCATGATGACCGGCGAGTGGCTTGGGTCGCCATGACCTCCTGGCACCAATGTGTCTCGACAAGCATCTGCGCTTCGGCGCTGCGGGCATAACCGCCCACGAGCACCGCGTGGTCGTTGTGCAACGCACGGGTCAGCAACACCTCGCGCGCATGTGGGTAGGGTGCTCGCGGCTCAGCGAAGAGGTCATCGCCGTCATCGAAGATTGCCACCAAACCCAGATTGGAAACCGGCGAAAACGCCGCCGCACGCGTGCCAACCACGATGCGCGAATCGCCTCGAGACAACGCCAGAAAGGAGCGATACCGTTCGGCCGGTCCCTGCGCTGCGGTTAACACCACATGGCGTCCGGCGCCCAGAACATCATGGAACGCGCGGTCGAAGGATTGGACATCGGAGGCGTCCGGCACGCAAATGATCGACCCCTTGCCGGCATGGAGCATCGCCAACGCGGCGTTGGCCACCGCGATGGCCGGATCAGCACCGGGCAGCGCCGACCAGCAAACGCGTGGGCTTCTACCGGCGACCAACTGCTCAACGAACGCGATTCCATGCTGGTAGCGGGTCCATACCGTAAAGTCAACGTCCGGCAACTGCTCATTTCCGGCCGGCGGGCTGGAGGCCGATTCGGCTTTTTCGGTGCGCGCATGCCGCGGTGGGACAGCCAGCCGAAGGACGTCGGCAAGTGTTCCGGCATAGCGATCGGCCACTGCCCTGGCGGTCGCGGACACTTCGAGACTCAACACCGGCTCATCGGAGACGACCTTTGCCACGAAACCCAGCTTGCCCATATGGTCGCTGCTGTGGACTCGCTCGATCAAAAACCCGTCAACGAGTTTGCCGGCGAATCGCACTTTGACACGACAACCCGGAATTGCGGTGTCGTGAAACGCGAGTGGAACGGTGTAGTCGAAAAGACGGTCGAGATGCGCCAACGACATGTCGACAGCCACACGCGCGATTGGCAGCGACGGGGCAGACTCCTGTGGCGCCTTGGTCGCCGGTGCTTGCTTTCGTGCCCGCCCCGGTGCCGGCGGCGGCATGAGTGTGAGTTGGGACGCCGCGTCAGTCATGGTCCAGTTGTATCAGCATCCACCGACAGTGCTTTTCAACATCGAAAGTCAGGACAACCGGGCTGCCGCGGATTTCAACGCATCGGCGCGATCGGTGCGTTCCCAGGTGAATTCGGGCAATTCACGACCGAAGTGGCCGTAGGCGGCCGTTGCCGCGTAGATGGGTCGCAGAAGATCAAGATCTTGCACGATCGCAGCGGGCCGCAGGTCGAACGTTTCGAGCGCCGCCAACCTAATGACTTCGAGCGGCACATTCTCGGTGCCGAACGCCTCGACATAAAAGCCCACCGGATGAGCCTTGCCGATGGCGTAGGCGACCTGGACTTCGACGCGGCGTGCCAAACCCGCAGCGATGATGTTTTTGGCAACCCACCGCATCGCGTAGGCACCCGACCGATCGACCTTGCTGGGATCTTTTCCGGAGAAGGCGCCGCCACCGTGGCGGGCATAACCGCCGTAGGTGTCCACGATGATCTTGCGTCCGGTCAGGCCTGCATCTGCCATGGGGCCGACAATGACGAATTTGCCGGTGGGGTTGATCAACAGCCGATAATCGGAGCGAT
>JBBSRT010000170.1:0-3664 GCA_038242765.1 Propionibacteriales bacterium | reverse complement strand
GAGCTTGCGTGTCTTGTTGCCGCCGAAGGCCAGCCCGCTGTTGCAGTCTTCGCGCTTGGCCCAGATCGAGGCGCCGCCGAGGTGTTGGGTCAGCCGCGGCATCCGGTGGATCGGGCTCGGCCCGAACAAAAGCGGATAGCGTTCAAAGTCCTCGATTGCCATGCGGGTTCCCTTTCTGGATCTCATAATGCGCTGGTCTCAGCATGGCAGAACGCTAACCGCCTCCTCGGTGGGCGCGTCCCGCCTCCTCAGCGGTAGGTAACCGCCTCCTCGGTGGGCGTGTCGAGCCTCCTCAGCGGTCGTAGTCGACGGTCACTTTATCGCTGACGGGCAACGATTGACACGTCAGCACGAACCCGTCGTCGACCTCGGATTGCTCAAGGGCGTAGTTGCGGCGCATGTCGACCTCGCCTTCGACAACCTGGGCACGGCAGGTGCCACATACGCCGCCCTTGCAGGCAAACGGCAGATCCGAGCGTGTCGCCTGCGCCGAATCCAAGATGGTGGCATTCATCGACAACGGGGTGGTCGAACTGCGCCCGTCGAGCACGATCGTGACATCACTGGTCGCGCCCTCACGCACGGCGTCGGGTCGGTGGAGTTCCGGTGGCGGCTCGTCGACATAAAACAGTTCGATATGCACCCGGTCGGCGGGCACACCGAGGTCCCCCAACGCCCCGCGGGCCTCCTTGGTCATGGCAAAGGGGCCGCAAAGCCAGAAGTGGTCGACCGCGTCGACGGCAACGAGGGTCGTCAACAAGGTTCGTAGCCGCTCGCCGTCGAGTCGGCCCGAAAAGAGCTCGACATCGCGGGGTTCGCGCGACAACACATGAAAAAGATCAAAACGCGGCCCGTAGCGATCCTTCAGGTCCGACAGGTGTTCGGCAAACATCACCGTGTTGGTGGTGCGGTTGCCATAAAACAGGGTCGCCCGCGCATCGGGGTTGGCCAGGACCGAGGCGGCGATCGACAACATGGGCGTGATCCCTGAACCGGCGGCAATCATGACGTGCCTGGCCGCCGTCGCGGGATCGGCGATGAACATGCCGGTCGGGGTTTGCACTTGGACTTCGTCGCCGACGGCCACCTCGTTGACGAGCCAGTGCGAAAACACGCCGTCGGGCACTTCGCGAACACCAATGCGCGGTTGCGCTCCGACCGGGGCGCAAATGGAGTAGGTACGGCGCTCGTCGCGCCCCGCGATCATCCGCCGTACGGTCAACGATTGCCCGGGCTGGAACAGATAATCGGTGGCCAGCGCGTCGGGCACGGCGAAGGTGATCGCTGCGGCGCCTTCGCATAGCGGCTCGACGTCGGCGACGGTGAGCACGTGAAAGGTGGCCTTGAGGCGTGGAGCAGTATCGATGATCGTCATCTCAAATCTCCTTCACGTGGTCGAATGGTTCGCCGCAATCGGCACATCGATACAGCGCCTTGCAGGCCGTCGAACCGAATTCGGAGGTCAACTCGGTCTGAGCCGAACCGCATTGTGGGCAGCTGATGTCACGGCGCGGCGGCGATAAGGTGAGCGGTATCGGCCCCCCGGTGGTAGCGGCCGGGCCCGGGGGCGACATCCCGTGCTCACGCAGTTTGCGGCGCCCTTCGATGGTGATCCAATCAGAGGACCACGCCGGATACAAAACGGTGCGCACCTCGACATCGTCGAAGCTGGCCGAGCGCAATCGGCGGGTCAGGTCGTCGCGCATCGTGGCCATGGCCGGGCAGCCCGAATAGGTGGGCGTGATGGTGACGATGACGCTCCCCTGCTGCGTGATACCGACATTGCGCAAGACGCCAAGGTCGGCCAGCGTCAGCATTGGCATCTCCGGATCGGTGACGCTTTCGGCGATGCGTTGGGCATCGGCAAGAGTCCGGCCTAGAGCGGTCGAGGCAACCATGGCTCTCACCAGCGCCCCATCGGATGGGCGCGAGCCACCGACTGCATCTGGGCCAACAGGGGCCCCATCGCCTCGGTATGGAGGCCATCGCGCCCGGCTCGGCCGTTGACGCCGCCCATCTGCGAGGTCGCCGGCACGTCGATCCCCGCGGCGGAAAAAATGGTGTCGAGTAGACCATCGAATGCTGGGCGCATCGTCGTCGGATCGATGCCGACTCCGTCTGCGACCGCGGCTTGCTCGGCGCCGACGGTCTCGAAGAGTTCGCCGACGTAGGGCCATACGGTGTGGAGTGCGGCCTCAATGCGGCGACCGGACTCATCGGTGCCCTGAGCCAAAGTCACAAACCAACGGGCCGCATAATCGCGGTGGTAGGTCATCTCCTTGACGCCCTTTGCCGCCACCGCAGCCAGCACGGTGTCGCGCGACCGAGTCAGGGCGCTGAAGATCTCGAGACGCCATGCGGTGAAAACAAGCAGGCGGGTGATGGTGACCGCGAAATCGCCGTTGTCGGCTTCGACGAGACGCACATTGCGAAACTGTGGTTCGTCGCGAAAAAACGCCAATGCGTCGTCGGCCGGCACCGGCGAGTCAGCGGGCATGTCAGGCACGATCTGTGGATCGGCCGCGGCCGCCCGAGCCAGCAACAACCGTGCCTGGCCGAGAAGGTCGAGAGCGATGTTGGACAACGCGACATCGTCTTCGAGATCGGGTGCACGGCTGCACCACTGGGTCAACCGATGCGACATGATCAGCGCATCGTCGCCGAGCATGAGCGCATAGGCCGCGAGCGCCTCGTGGTTGACGTCGGCCGCAATGCTGGTGTCGATGCCGGCGAGGGGGTCGTCGAAATCAGTGCCGAAGGCCCAGGCGGAGGCGTCGCTACCGAGGAGTCCGTCGTAGACCGAATCGTGTACGGCAGCCGCAGCAGGGTTGTCGCCGGCTGACTTGTTGTCGGTTTGCATCTGCTTACTCACATGTGCGGAACGTTGTCGGGGATCTTATAAAAGGTGGGATGGCGATAGACCTTGTCGCCGCTGGGCGCAAAATTCGGGTCCTTTTCGTCCGGGCTCGACGCGGTGATGTCGTTGGAGCGCACCACCCAGATGCTGACACCTTCGTTGCGGCGCGTGTAAACGTCCCGCGCATGGCGGACTGCCATCTCGTCGTCGGCGGCATGTAATGATCCGACATGGACGTGGTTGAGGCCACGCTTGCCGCGTACGAACACCTCATAGAGGGGCCAGCCCGCGTCGATCCTTTCGACGGTCATGCGGTGACTCCCTCGATATCGGCCCGCTTGCGCGCGAAGACGGTGGCGGCTTCGCGCACCCATGCACCGTCGTCGTGTGCTTTGCGGCGGTGTTCGATACGGGCAACGTTGCAGGGGCCGTTGCCCTTGATCACCTCGGTGAATTCGCTCCAGTCCGGTTCGCCGAAGTCGTGGGACTGATGTGCCTCGTTCCATCCGAGATCGGGATCAGGGAAGGTGACGCCCAGCACCTCGGCTTGCGGCACCGACATGTCGACGAAGCGTTGGCGCAACTCGTCGTTGGTGTGGCGTTTGATGCCCCAGGCCATCGACTGTGCGGTGTTGGGCGAATCGGCATCGGGCGGACCGAACATCATCAGCGCGGGCCACCACCAACGGTTGACCGACTCCTGCACCATGGCGCGTTGCTCGTCGGTGCCGCGCATCATCGTCATGAGGAGTTCAAAACCTTGACGCTGGTGGAACGACTCCTCTTTGCAGATGCGGATCATCGCTC
>JBBSRT010000169.1:0-3717 GCA_038242765.1 Propionibacteriales bacterium | reverse complement strand
TGCCGACCTCACGCAGGCTTCCGACAAAACCGCGCCACGGGTCACCATCACCCACCACCCAGATGTACGCCGTTCGCTGATGACGCAAAAATCCTATGCCGAAGCGCTGCGTTCGCTCATGCTCTACACCGCGACGTGGCAGGACGCCATACAGATTGCCGACTCCAAGGGCGAGGACGCCAAGCTCGCGGTCAGCATCAACGACCTCCTGTTGCCGATCGTCAAGGGCTACGGTTCGGAACGCTCGTGGGTCATCTTGGGCACCGAATCACTGCAGACGTTGGGCGGCTCGGGCTTCCTCCAGGACTATCCGATCGAACAGTACGTCCGCGATGCCAAGATCGACACCCTGTATGAGGGAACGACGGCCATCCAAGGTCAGGACCTCTTCTTCCGCAAGATCGTCAAAGACAAGGGTCAGGCCGTCGCCTATCTAGCGCAGGAGATCGGCGCGTTCGCGCAAAGCGATGCCGGCAATGGTCGCCTCAAGATCGAGCGCGAGTTGCTCGGCAAGGGCCTCGAAGACGTCCAGGGCATACTCGGTGCAGCCTTCGCGGACCTGATGGCTTCCAATGCTACCGAAGGCGGCGACGTCAAGAACCTCTACAAGGTCGGCCTCAACACGACGCGGCTCGTTTATGTCCTCGGTGACATCGTGTGCGCATGGTTGTTACTGCGCGGCGCCGAGGTCGCGTTGGACAAGCTGGGCGGCGACGTGTCAGCAGCGGACAAGAACTTCTATGACGGCAAAGTCGCCGCAGCGCAATTCTTCGCGCGCAACGTGTTGCCGAAGTTGTCGTCCGAACTCGAGATGGCCAAAACCGTTGACAATTCAATCATGGAGCTCTCCGAAGACGCTTTCTGATCGTTCCCCGGCCTACGCCCCTTCCCTAACGTCATCCCGTACGCGGACCTGGGTCCGCATACGGGATGACGTTGCGGGTGGGTAGGAGAAGATGGGCGTATGAGGCAACGGCAGCCAAGCTCGCTGTTTTATCTGCTCGCCCTGCTGTTGTGCCTTGGCGGATGGGTCGCTGGTTTCGCGATCGCCGCCGGCGACTGGAGCCAACTCGACGACGCAAAGGTCTCCGCTATCGACCAGACCAAGGCCGGCAACGGCGTGTTGAGCTCGAAGCCGGGGCGCATCGCCATCTTCACCGACACCGTGCAGCCAAAGCGACAGGTCACGTGCCGCGCCGTAGCCGGCGGCACCGCATACGAGGCCAAACCCGCCAAGATCGAGCTCGAGGTCACATCAGGCGGTGTTGACTGGCATCTGCTGGCCGTCACCGCCCAGGTGGCGAATCCGCGTGCGTCTCACATCGTCTGCACTCCTCGGGACCGGATGGTCGACAAGGCAGCATATGGCGTTGCACCTGCCCCTGATTTCCACCGAGCCAACATCGGCAACGGCGTGGGCAGCGTGGCGACGTTGGCAGCGGTCATACTGTCCCTCTGGACTTATCTGCGGCGACGCCGCTTCGCGAAGGGCACACAGTGAACCTGCTTCAAACCTATGTCGACGCATGGCAACACAGCGCGAAGGCGACACTTGATATCTGCGCCGAACTGACCGCCGAGCAGTGGGAGCTGCCCACCGATTGCCCCGGGTGGACCGTCAAGGATGTCGTTGCCCACAATGCGCACCTCGAATATGTGCAGTCCACCGGCGACGACGTCGACACCACGGCGCTGACCGGCGTTGTCTCCTCGGACTACACCGCGGCAGGGGTCGAGGCGCGCCGCAACCACACCGCCGCCGAGATCGTCGAGGAGTTCGGCACCGCGGTCGACCTACGCATTCAGGCATTGCAGACGTTGCCCGAGGACCCGCAATCGGTGCCCGAGATCACCCCGGGCAACATCGGCTGGTCATGGGACACGCTGCTGCGCAACCGCGCGGTCGACATGTGGGTCCACGAGCAGGACATCCGGCGGGCAATTGACAAACCCGGCGATATGGACTCACCCGGCGCGTACATCACCACGAACACCTTCGTGTTCGGCATGCCCTACGTGCTGGGCAAGAAGTCGAAGGCCGCTGCGGGCACCACCTTTGTATGGCGGGTGCACGGCGAAGTGCCCCTTGAGTTCGCTGCCGAGATCGGCGCGGACGGCCGTGCGCACCAGCTCAAGGAGACGCCCGCCGAACCCACCGCTGCGGTCAGCATGTCGACTGAGGCGTTCACCACGATCGCGGCGGGTCGGCGCCCAGCTGCTGCCTATGAGGTGGCCGTCGAGGGCGATCACGCCTTGGCCAATAACGTATTGACGAACATGAGCGTGACACCGTGAAGTGGACCACCGAACAGATCGGTGACCTCACCGGCAAGCGTGCTGTCATCACCGGTGTTACCGGCGGTCTGGGCGTCAACACCGCCATGGAGCTCGCCTGCCACGGTGCCGCGCTCGTCGTCACCGCGCGCGACGACGCGAAGGCAGCACAGGCCCTGGACCGCATCGAACGGGCAGCGCCGGGCTCCTCGGTCGACGTTGTCGCTCTTGATCTCGCCGACCTTTCCGATGTACGCCGCGCCGCCGACCAAGTCAACGACATGGATGGCGCCATCGACATTCTCATCAACAATGCCGGCGTCATGGTGCCGCCGGAACGCAAAACAGCCAACGGGTTCGAGTTGCAGATCGGCACCAATCACCTCGGCCACTTTGCGTGGACCGCGCTGCTGTGGCCGACCCTGGTTGCGAGCAACTCCCGCATCGTCACGGTGTCGTCGCTGGCACACAGCATGACCAATAGCGTCGACCTGCGCTCCTTCACCCCCGAGGGTGCGCCGCGCCGCTACCGACGTTGGCGCTCCTATGGCGAATCGAAGCTGGCAAACCTGTCCTTCGCGCTCGAACTCAATCGGCGCGTTGAAGCCGCCAGGCTCGGCGTTGTCAGTGTCGCCGCGCATCCGGGGTTAGCCTCAACAAACCTCACCGCTGCCGGCCCATCTCTTGGCGGGTCGACCATCGCATCGATCGGCTTGCACCAGATCACCCGGGTCATCGGTCAACCCGCACCAGCCGGGGCATGGCCGCTGCTGATGGCCGCGACCCAAGACCTCCCCGGTGGCTCGTACGTCGGTCCGAGTCTCCTGCATCAGACGCGCGGTCGGCCCAGGCTCGTCGGCATGAGCGCCGCTGCACGCGACGAGGCGCTCGCCGATGCCATTTGGGCGGCCAGTGAGTCCGCCACCGGTGTCGAGTTCAGCATCTGACATGGAGATCCGACCACTCGAAGCGCACGACCTCGATGCCATTCTTGCTCTCAATCAGGCGGCGCTTGATGCTGTCGGCCCGCTAGATGCTGAGCGGCTCGCATGGCTGGTCGACCTCGCCGCGCGTGCGCTTGTCGCCGACGACAACGGCGTGATTGCCGGCTTTGTCATCACGGTCGCCGCGGGCACGCCATACGAGAGCATCAACTACCGCTGGTTCGAGGAGCGTTTTGACGAGCACACCTACCTCGACCGGGTGGTGATCGCCGCCGAATATCGTCGTACCGGGCTCGGATCGCGGCTGTATGAGGCCATCGAGGCCGGCGCCACCGGACCCGTCACGCTCGAGGTTTATGCGGTGCCGCCCAATGCGGACTCGCTGGCCTTCCATGCGGCCCGCGGTTACGTCGAAGTGGGGCAGGTGCCGCAGGCCAACGGCAAAATCGCGGCCATGTTCGCGAAGTAGCCTTCCCGCAAACACATCAAGTTCCGCTTT
>JBBSRT010000168.1:0-3727 GCA_038242765.1 Propionibacteriales bacterium | reverse complement strand
GTGGCCGTCGATGCGTGGTGGCCGGCCCATCGCTTCGGGCTCGTGCTCGGGCCGTACGGTGTCAAGGTGTCCGGCGGTGACGGCTCTGGACATAAGTCCGACGAGGTCGCCCCACAGCGCCTGCCAGGTGTCTTTGTTCAGCGACTTCCCGGGCCGGTATGGGTCGATGCCGAGACGGAAAAGCACCTCGGCGCGGAAGATGTTGCCTACGCCTGCCACCACCGATTGGTCCATCAACAGCGTGGCGATCGGGCTGCGTGAGAGACGAATGCGTTCCCATGCCCGGTCGGGGTCGGCGTCGGCGCGGATCGGATCGGGTCCCAGGCGCGCCAGCAGTCGATCGACCGCATGCGGGTCGAGGAGTTCACAAGCGGTGGGTCCGCGCAGATCGGCGGTCGCCCCGGCGTTTTCGATTCGCCAACGCACCGCCCCCGTGACGGCAATCGGCGCCACCGGCGTGAAGGTCAGCCGGCCGTACAGGCCCAAATGTATGTGGATCTCCTCGGCCAGATCAGCAAACCTGACGAAGAGATGTTTGCCAAAGGCTTCCGCCTCGGTCAGCACCAAGGTGTCGACCTTGGCTGCGCCGGCTTGAAATCTTCCCTGCGGACTCGATGATCTGATGCGCGATCCGGCAAATGTGCCGTTGAGCTCGCCGGCGAGTCGGTGCAGCGTATGCCCCTCTGGCATTAGTCGCGCAAACCGGTTGCCTCGTAGGCCGCGAGTTGTTCGATGCGGCGCTGGTGGCGGTCTACACCGCTCCACGGTGTGGTCAAAAACGCAGAAACGATGCGCAAGGCTTCGGCTTCACTGTGCATCCGGGCACCGATTCCCATCACGTTGGCATTGTTGTGCTGGCGGGCCAGGGTTGCTGTTTCGACGCTCCAGCCCAGTGCGGCACGTGCCCCTCTGACCTTGTTGGCCGCAATCTGTTCGCCGTTGCCCGAACCGCCGATGACGAGTCCCAGGCTGTCCGGTTGGGCGACCGTGGCTTCGGCTGCGGCAATGCAAAAGCTGGGATAGTCGTCGGCTTCGTCATAGGTTGCCGCACCATGGTCGACGGGCTCGTGACCGTTGTCGGTGAGCCAGCTCAACAAAACCTGCTTGAGTTCAAATCCAGCATGGTCGGCCGCAATGTGTATGCGCATGGAGGGCAGTCTCTCACTTGTCGACAAGTGTCTTGACGAAGGCTGCAAATGCGTCGGCGGACTCCTCACCTTCGAAAGCGCCGAGGACATACTTTTTGAGCCTGGTCCTGGCTTCGGCCAGTGGGTCTGCACCCAACAGGTCGTCAAGGGCGGACGGCAGATTCGACAGGTCTGCCTTGATCACGTAGGCCGTTTGCGCGACCGCGAACTCGTCGCGGAAGTCATCGACATCGGCTCGCATGGTGACCATGGCATAGGGCTTCGTCGACTGCAAGAAGTCCGAGACGACACTCGATACGTCCGAAACGAGCGCATCGGCGGCATTCGAGCAGTCATAGACACTCCACGTCTTTTCGGCCTGCTCACCCCATATGTGCTGCCGTCCGTTCAACTCACGGTCAAGCTCGAGTATCGCCTGAATATCGTGAATCGTTTCTCTGCGGATGCGCCAGCGATAGCTCAACGGATGCGGCCGGAATATGACGGTCGCCCCCTTCGAAATGAGGTGAAGCACAATTTCGGCGCCGCGTTCCAGCGAAGAAAAGTTCACCTCCTTGTTGAGGCCCTGCCAGGTCGGCGCATACAGCACGACCGGCTCGGCGATCGTGTCAATGGACGCGCGCGCCGACTCGATCTCATGGGCTTGCGGACGACCCAGGAGTTCGAAGTTTTCGGGCCGGACGACAATGTCGTGTTTTTCATAGCGGTCGACGCCCGCCTGCCCGCATACGACCAATTTGTCGTAGTGGGCATGGCGCGGATTGAAGCTTGCAGGCTTGTCCGAATCGCCATGATTGAGCCAGACGTGCGTGATATTTTCATGCGCCATGAAAAACGCATTCGTTTGAGCATTTTGCACATAGAACAGCGCTTTGAGGCTCGGCACCAGCAACCGTTTGAGGTCGTGTTCGATATGCGGGCTCAGTTGGATGAACGGCGAAACCAGCCCATCGCCCTCCAGGATCATCTCCCGATATTTTTCGTGGACATTATAAATGACGCCTCGGTGGCCAGAACGCAAGATGTAGGGCTCCCACATGCGCAGCTGCCAGGGACCGCCCGAACGGCCGGCGAACCCGATGCCGACCTCGGGTCCGTATGCGCGCAGCGCGTGGGCAAGCCTTAGGACATTGAGAGAGGGGCGCAAGAAGGCATCCGATGCCACCGCGAGCGCCACCACAACAGCCACGGCAAGCGCACTGACCGCGACCGTGTTGGCGCCGGATATGACGAACACCGCCAGCAGCAGAGACGACAACGCGACAACGACCGGATAGGCAATCATGGGGACCGGCGATGGCGACGGCGGGCCGTCGCGCAAGCCCCGGAGCCCATGCGCGTAGGGAGCCGATTCGCGTTTTTGCGGCGGAATGAGCAGGGCGAGCGCAAAGATGGCAGCCGTCACAGCCACGACCACGACGACAACAAAATCATTGTGGAGATAGGCCCAGATGACCGTCGCGGTCAGCAGTAGCCACCAGCGTGGCTGCGACAGCACATGCCATTCGGCGCCGCGCGAAACATGACGGGCCAGGTCGCGCAAGTCATACGCAAGCGGAACCGCGGCAATGATGAGTCCACCTACCCGCACCGCGGCCGGCAAGGGGCTCAACGCGACAACCAGACCGATGACGGTCAGTGCTGACATGCGACGCCGCAGCCAGCGGATCGCAGGTCGGCGCGCGGACCGGAGGTTCAGGGGCACCGCAGCATTATGGCATCCCGGGCCTCAGGCGAAGATGGGATCGCGGTCGCGCGTGCGTTTGAGTTCGAAGAATCCGTCGGTTGCCGCGACCAGCACCACACCGTCCCACAATTTGCCCGCAGCCTCGCCCTTCGGCGCAGGACTGACCACGGGGCCGAAGAAGGCCACATTTTCGACCGAGATGACCGGCGTGCCCACATCCATGCCGACCCGGTCCATGCCGTCGTGGTGCGAGACGCTCAGGGCGTCGTCGTAGTCGGTCGAGTCGGCTGCATCGGCCAACGAGATCGGCAGGCCAACATCGGTGAGCGCCTCTTCGATCACGGTGCGGTCGAATTCGCGGCCCTCCACGTGGTGCTTGGTGCCCAACGCGGTGTAAAGGTCGCGAAGGACGCCATCACCATGGGCTTGCGCGGCGGCGATGCAGACGCGGACCGGGCCCAAAGCGCGCTCGAAGGCGGCCTGAGAATCCTCGTCAAGGTCGTTGCCCTCGTTGAGCAGCGCGAGGCTCATGACATGGAACTTCGTTTCCACCGCACGCACCTTTTCGACCTCGTGCATCCAACGCGACGACATCCAGGCCCACGGGCACAACGGGTCGAACCAAAAGTCTGCGGTCTTCTGGGTCGTTGCGGTTTTCTCGGTCTCGGTCTCTGCAGTTTGGGTCATACCTGTGTTAACAACGAACGTCCCGAATACATTTCTTTGTCCCGGTAACGGAGCTGACGCCGGCCGTGCGCCGGACGAACTCGGCGAAGGCCTCCGGTGACTCAGCGCCCTCAAAATCACCCAAAACGTAGGACTTTCGTTGCCGGCGAGCTGCGGCAAGCGGGTCCGGCCCGAGCATCTGGTCGAGGACGTCATCAAGGTCGAC
>JBBSRT010000167.1:0-3791 GCA_038242765.1 Propionibacteriales bacterium | reverse complement strand
GCCGAGGTCGGCTCATCGAACAACATCACCTTCGGGTCCATGGCCAGGGCGCGGGCGATCGCGACCCGCTGTTGCTGACCGCCCGACAACTGGGCCGGATATTTGGCGGCCTGCGAATCGATGCCAACGCGCTCCAGCAACTCGTGCGCATGCTTGTCAGCGGCGTCTTTTTTCGCCCCGCGGACCTTGATCGGGCCAAGAGTCACATTCTGCAGGATCGTCTTGTGGGCAAACAGATTGAACGACTGGACCACCATGCCCACGTCGGCCCGCAATTGCGCGAGACCCTTGCCCTCTTCGGGAAGTTTTTGGCCGTCGATCTCGATCGTGCCCTCGTTGATCGTTTCGAGCCGATTGATCGCCCTACAGAGCGTCGACTTGCCAGAGCCCGACGGACCAATCACAACAACCACTTCACCGGCCTGAACCTCAAGATCGATGTCTTGCAGGACATGTAGGTCGCCAAACCACTTTTGGACCCCGCGCATCGAAACCATAGCTGTCGACCGCGTGGTGTCGCCGCTTCGTTGGACCATGATCCGAAGGTATCGGTGACGTGAGACACAGCGCATTTTTCGCCGCAGACTTAATCAAAACGTAACCCGGTATGGCAGCGGATTAGCTCGCTGCGGGAGTCGACGCGTATCCTCGGGACAGCCATGACCACTCGCACCTACACCGTCCACACCTACGGGTGTCAGATGAACGTACACGACTCCGAACGCCTGACCGGCCTGCTCGAAAACGCCGGTTACGAGCCGTCGGCCAGTGAAGCCGAATCCGACGTCGTCGTATTCAACACCTGCGCCGTGCGCGAAAATGCCGACAACAAGTTGTATGGCAACCTCGGGAGGTTGGCGTCAATCAAAGCCGTCAACCCCGGCATGCAGATCGCCGTGGGAGGTTGTCTGGCTCAAAAGGACCGCGACACCATCACGAAGAGAGCACCCTACGTCGATGTGGTTTTCGGCACCCACAACATCGGTTCGCTGCCGGTCCTCCTTGAGCGTTCGCGTATCCAGCAGGAGAGTCAGGTCGAGATCCTCGAATCCCTTGAGGTGTTCCCGTCGTCACTGCCCACGAAACGCGAGTCGGCATACGCGGCGTGGGTCTCGATCTCGGTGGGATGCAACAACACCTGCACGTTTTGCATCGTGCCAGCTCTTCGCGGCAAAGAGAAAGACCGACGCCCCGGCGAGATACTTGCCGAGATCAAAGCGTTGGTTGGTGAAGGCGTCTGCGAAATAACCCTCCTGGGACAAAACGTCAATTCGTATGGGGTCGAGTTCGGCGACCGGCTGGCCTTTGGCAAACTGCTGCGCGCTTGCGGCGAGATTGAAGGACTCAATCGTGTGCGCTTCACGTCGCCGCACCCGAAGGACTTCACCGACGATGTGATTGCCGCGATGGCCGAGACGCCCAACGTCATGCCGCAACTTCATATGCCTTTGCAGTCGGGTTCGGACAAGGTGCTGAAGGCGATGCGTCGCTCATACCGTCAAAAAAAATATCTCGGCATCATCGAGCGGGTTCGCACCGCGATGCCCGAGGCGGCCATCTCCACCGACATCATTGTCGGCTTCCCCGGTGAGACCGAAGAAGATTTCGAGCAAACCATGGACGTGGTGCGCGCCGCGCGTTTTGCAACTGCCTTCACCTTCCAGTATTCGAAGCGGCCTGGCACGCCGGCCGAATCGATGGATGGCCAGATCCCCAAGGCGGTTGTCCAAGAACGCTATGAGCGCCTCGTCGCGCTGGTCAACGACATCGCGTGGGAAGAAAACAAGAAGCGTGTAGGCACCACCGTTGAGCTCATGGTTGCCGAGGGTGAAGGCAAAAAGGACGCACAGACCCACCGGCTCAGCGGGCGCGGCCCCGATAACCGGCTGGTGCACTTCGCCGATGTGCAGGGTGCGGTGGGCAAACATGGGCAGGGTGCCGGTGGCGACAATGTGCAGGGTGCCGGTGGCGACAATGGGCAGCGGATTCGTCCCGGCGACATAGTTGAGGTCGAGATCACCTACGCCGCTCCCTACCACCTGGTCTCAGATGCACCAATCAGGAACATCCGTCGAACTCGTTCCGGCGATGCGTGGGAGGCACGCCAGGGTTTGGCGGAGCAACGACGCGCAGTGGGCCTCGGGATGCCGGCGATGAGCGTTCCCGATCCGTTGCCGGTCGCGGACGCACCGGCTTGCAGCGCCTGACACTTCAACTTTCGCAGCCGCGAGTGGCGCAGAATCGGGGGAATCACCCGCGAAAACTAGCCATTTCGCGCCACTCGACGACCAGATTGCGCCACTCGACGAATGGGGGAGGCGCGGCCGGCCGAGGTCGCAGAACCCGCGCCCTGACCTAAAGTACATAACAATGTGATACAAATTGGGTATGGCGCTTACACCTCCGCACGAGGCCGTAGAAGTCCTCGATGACCTGCTGCGTACTTGGCGTCGGATCAGCCCCGATTCGACGTTGAGCCGCACCGCTGCATACAGCCTTGGCGCGCTCTATCGGACTGGTCCGATGCGATTGACCGCGTTAGCCACCGACCAGGCCGTCTCCCAACCGGCCATGACCGGCTTGGTACGGCGCCTCGAAAAGCAAGGCCTCGTCGCACGCTCATCGGATCCGAGCGACGGCCGCGTGGTCTTCGTCGCGTTGACGCAGCGGGGCCGCGCCGAAGTGGTCAAACGTCAAGACTTCTATGTCCGCGAAATTGAATCGCGGTTGGTCAACCTTGATGAAGCCGAGCTTTCGCAACTCATTGCCGCGCTACCTGCCCTGCGCCATATCACCGCCAAGGAGAGTTGATGCAAACCACGAGCAGGGCCGGAATACTTGGCCAGCCCAGAGCCGTCTACGCGGTCGCCTTCGCCTGCGTGATCTCGTTCATGGGCATCGGGCTGGTCGACCCTATCCTGCCCGCACTTTCCAGCCAGCTAGATGCGACGCCCAGCCAAGTCACCCTGCTCTTCACGAGCTACCTGCTGGTGACCGCGGTCGCCATGCTCGGCACGAACTGGTTCTCGAGTCGATTCGGCGCCAAACGGACGCTGATCATCGGATTGGCGATCATCGTCGTATTCTCTGCGCTGGCCGGTTCGGCCGACTCGATCGGCGGCATCGTGGCATTCAGAGCCGGCTGGGGATTGGGTAATGCACTTTTCATCGCCACCTCGCTTTCGGTGATCGTCTCATCGGCGCGGGGCGGTTTCGCCGGGGCAATCATCCTGTATGAGGCTGCGCTCGGTCTGGGCATTGCGGCCGGCCCGCTGCTCGGCGGCACCCTGGGCAACATCAGCTGGCGCGGACCGTTCTATGGGGTAGCCACGTTGATGGCCATTGCGCTCATCGCGACCGTGGTCCTATTGCCGGCCACCGCCAAGCCACAGCACAAGACGTCGTTGTCGGCCCCACTGAAGGCGTTACAGCACCGCGGGCTGCTCACTTTGAGTATCGCGGCGCTTCTCTACAACTGGGGCTTCTTCACGATGTTGGGTTACGCCCCGTTTCCGATGGAGCTCAGCGCCATCGAACTGGGTTATGTGTTCTTCGGGTGGGGTCTGTTGGTAGCTTTTTTCTCCGTCATCGGTGCGCCGCGGCTTCAAGCGCGGTTTGGCACCGCTCGTTCGCTGGCCGTTGCGATGGGCCTGTTCGCCATCGATTTGTTCGTGATTTCGGCCTTCGTCGACAACCGTATGGTGCTGGTGATCGCTGTCGTCATCGGCGGTGTTTTCATCGGTATCAACAACACCCTCACCACCCAGGCGGTGATGATCGTTTCTCCGGTG
>JBBSRT010000166.1:0-3801 GCA_038242765.1 Propionibacteriales bacterium | reverse complement strand
TGGGTTTGCCAACGATGGCCACACGGCGGGGGCCGCGGGGTTTGTCCCAATCTTCGGCGGGCGGCTCAGGCAAGGCGTCGAGGATCGCATCAAGCATGTCGCCGCTGCCGCGTCCGTGCAGTGCCGAAACAGGTATCGGCTCGCCGAGGCCCAGATTCCACAACATCGCCGCTTCGGCCTCGGTGCGTTGATCGTCGACCTTGTTGGCCGCAAGAATGATTGGTTTTTGCGATTTGCGCAATATTTTGACGACCGCCTCGTCGGCGTCGGTAATGCCCACGGTCGCATCGACGACGAACAGCACTGCGTCGGCAACATTGACGGCCATCTCGGCCTGGGCGGCGATGCGCTCGGCCAGGCCGCGGGCATCGGGGTCCCATCCGCCGGTGTCCACGACGGTGAACTCACGACCGTTCCAGATCGCGTCATACGAAACACGGTCTCTGGTGACACCGGGGATGTCTTCGACGACGGCTTCGCGGCGACCCAGAATACGGTTGACGAGAGTCGACTTGCCGACATTGGGTCGGCCAATCACGGCGAGCACGGGTATGGCTGCCATGGTCGTGCCGGCTGGTTCAGACATCGGGGTCTCCTGCTGGAAGTGGTCCGGGAAGTTCTCGCTTGACCCGCGCGGCCGCATCGCGGACATGCGCGCGGAGAATGTCCCTAAGCTCGTCGCTGGTCTTGGCAATTGATGACCGCGTACGGGGCCAGTCTACGGCGTCAAAGCGCACCGCTTCACCAAAGACGACATCGATGCTTGCGCCCTTGGCCGGTTTGGCGTTGGTGTGCTCCCCCGGCTTCCTGGTGCCGAAAATTGCCACCGGTATGACGGGTGCCCCGGTGACAAGCGCAAGGTAGGCGGCCCCACTCTTGAACCTGTCAAATTCGCCGCCGCCGCGAGTCCCCTCCGGGTAAATCACCACGACCTGACCGGCACGCAACGCCGCAATGGCCTCGCGTACCGCACCGGCATCGGTCGAATGGCGGTTGACGCTGATTTGGCCGGCCCACTTGAGTAACCAGCCCGTCTTGCCGCCGAACATCTCTTTTTTGGTCAGGGCGTGCGCCGGGCGTGGGCTGACCGCCACCAGGAGCGGACCATCCAGCCAACCAATGTGATTGCTGGCCAAGATGACGGGCCCAGTCTCCGGCAGGTGGTATTCGCCTCGAAGGGTGACGTCCCACCGGTGATTCATGTATTTTGCGGCCAAACCGCGCAGTGCCCGCAACGCCATCTCACTTGGTACTTTGCCGCGCAGCGTCCGCGAAGTTTGTCCCGTCATCGGGCCGCGGTGACCATGTCGACAACGGCGTCGATGACCCGCTCAAGGGTCAGGAAGGTGCTGTCGATGACGACGGCATCATCGGCTTTGATCAGTGGCGAGGCCTTGCGAGTCGAATCAAGGCGGTCACGCGTTGCCAGCGTTTCGCGGGTTGCGCCCACCGCGGACGGCTCCGCACCCATCTCGGCCGAACGACGAACTGCACGTGCCTCGACGTCGGCGACCAGATAGACCTTGACCGCAGCATCAGGCGCGACCGTCGAACCAATGTCCCTGCCCTCGACGACAATGCCCCCGGCTGCGTCGATGATGGCGCGTTGCTTGTCGACCAAAATCGCGCGGACCTGCGGCACCGCACTCACCGCGCTCACCGCCGCGGTGACCTCGGCGGTGCGAATCGCAGCGGCCACATCGGTGCCGTCGACCTCGATGGTGGGGTCGAGCGGGTCGGTGCCGGACAGGATCTGCACCTGCGCGGCCCTGGCTGCGACCGCATCGTGGTCGTTCACGTCGATGCCTTGCTGAAGCATTGCCCACGTCATCGCCCGGTACATCGAACCCGTGTCCAGGTAAGCCAGCAACAGACGCGCCGCCACGCCCCGCGAGGTGCTCGATTTGCCCGATCCCGAGGGTCCATCCATCGCCACAACCAGATTCTTCACGCTGCCTCCATACCTAACGATGCGCCAACCAGCCGCCGGCGCTGAGTGCCTCGACCAGATCGTCTGCCCGCGACTCGAGCACAACGACCTCAACGAGACCCACGAGGCGTCCCGGGTCATGATCGATGCGAATATCCTCGATGTTGATTCCCGATTCTCCCGTATGAGCCATAAGCCGCGACAACTCGCCCGGCCTATCAGGCACCTGAACATAAATCGTCGCCATCGTGTTGGCCACTGCGCCGTGTTTGCCCGGTACGCGCTCATTACCGAAACGGCCCCTGTCGAGCACTCCGGACAAAACTGCTTCGTTGTCGGCTAAACCATCGATCAGGCTGTCGAGGTCTTCTCGTACGTTGATCAACAACGCCCTGACCCGGTCAGCGTTGCCACGCAAAATTTGGGTCCACAACGCCGTTTCGCTTCCGGCGATCCGAATGACGTCACGAAGGCCGGGTCCGGCCAACGACAAATGGGTTGATGGCGCCTCGCGGAGCTGGGCTGCTGCAAGCACCGACATCAGATGGGGCAAATGAGACACGAGAGCGACCGCCTCGTCGTGGGTTGCGGCATCGAACTCGACCACTGTTGCGCCGGTGAGCCGCGCCAGCTCGGATACGAGTGCCACCGCTGCGGCGGTGCTCGTCTCGTGCGCGGTGACAGCCCACGCGCGGCCTTCAAAGAGCTGTCCGGTTGCGGCCATCGGCCCGGACTGTTCACTGCCGGCCATCGGATGGCCGCCGACATAGCGCGAAGATCCAGCTGCGGCGCTGATGGCCCGCAAGGGCGCAGATTTGATGCTTGCGACATCGGTGACGACCGCTTCTGGCCACTGCTCCAGGGCAGCCATGACGCACGCCGCAGCCTCCGCTGGTGGCACGGCCACCACCACCAGTTGCGGGTCGGCGGAGCACTCGGCGGTGCCCGCGCCCTGATGGACAGCCATGTCGACGTTCGTTCGGTAAAGGTCTTCGAGCTGGACTTCAAGGCCGTGCCTACGAAGTGCCAATCCCACCGAGGTGCCGATGAGTCCGCATCCGATGACACGCACCGGTCCCGTTAATGGCGAGTTCACAGACCTACGCTATCGAAGAGTTGTCCCAGCTCGCGGCTGGTCAGGTCGCGCATATGGCCGGACCGCAAACCACCCAGGTGGAGCGGACCGAATACCGTACGGGTGAGTTCACGCACCGGATGGCCGGTCTCGGCCAGCATGCGCCGCACGATGCGGTTGCGTCCGACATGGATGTCGAGTTCGACAAGTGACTGCCCTTTGCTGCGATCGACCACCTGGAAACGGTCGACTTTGACGGGGCCGTCGTCGAGCTCGATGCCGGCCCGCAGCGTCGGACCCAGGCTGTCCTTGACCGTGCCGTCGACCAGAGCGACATAGGTTTTGATGATCTCAAAGGAGGGATGAGCCAACTTGTGCGCCACATCGCCGTCGTTAGTGAGGATCAGCAAACCCGATGTGTCGGTGTCGAGGCGGCCGACGTGGAACAGGCGATCCTCACGTTCGGTCAGATACTGACGCAAATCGGGGCGGCCGTGCTCGTCAGCCATGGTGCTGACAACACCGCGCGGCTTGTTGAGGACCACGTAGGCGTGTTCGGACGGCGGCGGGATGCGGAGTCCGTCAACCCGGATGACAGCGGTGGCCGGGTCGACGCGTTATCCCATTGGCAGGTCGTCTTCGCCATCGAGTTCGACGTGGCCGCCTGCCATGTGTTCTTCGCACCGGCGGCGGCTCGCCACACCGGCCTGGGCCAGCACCTTCTGCAGCCTGATCCCCTCGGTCACCGGTCAACCGGCTCTTCGGTTGGATTTCCGCTGGGAGCCTCGCTGGGCTC
>JBBSRT010000165.1:0-3834 GCA_038242765.1 Propionibacteriales bacterium | reverse complement strand
GGGTCATCGCCTTCATGCCATGCCATACCCCAGCCGTCACCATGTACGGCAGTGAGTGCGGTGAAAGTTTTGAACGACTCCGGTCCAAGAATGTTGGCCGCGGACGTTGGATGGCTGGCTACATAGCCCAGCAGACGACACACGTAGGTACCTCCTTCTTCAGTCCCTCCTTCGACATTCTCTCACTTCGGCGATCCAAGCAAGCGGCCTATATCTGGGCGATCGAAGCAAGCGGCCTATATCTGACAGTATGGACAGATGCGCACAGTCGGGGTCGAGGAAGAGTTGCTGCTGGTTGACGTCGAGAGCGGTCAACCACGTTCGGTTTCAGCGCGGATCCTTCGACACGCCGAGACCCGAGATGACAACACCGACGACGCCGACGAGCAGGGCGATGAGCCCGGTGGCTCACTGGGTCATGAGGTCCAGCAGCAGCAACTGGAGACCGATACCCCGCCGCACACCGACATGGCCGCGCTGCACGAGGACATCCGTATGTGGCGGGACAAGGCAGTCTTGGGAGCCCGCAAGGTAGGTGCCCGCGTGATCGCTTCGGGGACGTCGCCGGTGCCGGTCCAGCCACGTGTCGTGCCGAAACCCCGCTTCAAGGAGATGGTCGAACATTTCGGGTTGACGATCACCGAGCAGTTGACGTGCGGTTGCCACGTACATGTGTCGGTGTCATCTGAGGATGAAGCGGTCGCCGTCCTTGACCGGATCCGTGTGTGGCTGCCATCGCTGCTGGCGTTGAGCGCTAACTCGCCGTTTTGGCAGGGCTCCGACAGCAGCTATGCAAGTTTTCGTTCGCAAGCGATGATCCGCTGGCCGACCGCTGGGCCGTGCGACGTGTTTGGTTCGGCCGACAACTATCGCAAACTCGTCGCCGACATGGTGGAATCGGGCGTCATCGCCGACCAGGGCATGGTCTATTTCGATGCGCGGCTTTCGCACAGTTATCCGACCATCGAGATCCGCACCGCCGACGTATGCCTGGACGCGCGCGACACCGTTTTGATTGCTGCCCTCTCCCGGGCGCTGGTCGAAACCGCGTCGCGGCAGTGGGAGGCCGAAGAGCCGTCGCCGGAGATGTCGACGTCGATGTTGCGCCTGGCGATGTGGCAGGCCGGTCGCGATGGCGTCGAGGGCAAACTGCTTGATCCCTACACGGCGCGGGCACGACCAGCCCGCGAGGTGCTCACCGAGTTGGTCGATCACGTACGCGCAGCGCTGCGCGACACGGGCGACGAAAAACTCGTCGACGACAGGATAGAAGAGATTTTGAGCAACGGTACGGGTGCGACGCGCCAGCGCGCCATGCTGGAGCGCACGGGGCAACTCGTCGATGTGGTGGCTGACCTGGCCCGCGTCACCGAGGGTCGCACCGACTAGCCGTTTTCGCCTCGAACCGGGGGCATGTTCTCGGCTGCTGTGCGGACACGATTTTGGTGCGGTGGGCACGCCGCCCCGGGTTTTCTGTCACCCCCCGCGGGTTGCAACACGTGGGCGGTGCGGGTTTACCACGGGCCCGTGGGGTTCCGACAGGAAGCAGCGGTGTCTCACGTTTCGACCGGTGCGTCCAACATCCGAGATGCAGTCGGGATCCGCTTCGCCGGCGAACTATTGTTGGGGGCATGTTCCAGACGACACATCTGACGCAACGCCGTGCAGTGGATAACTGCATGACGCGTTCTGCGTTGTGTCGAATGCGCTGATTGACCTCAACCTCAGTCATCGCCGCAAATGCCGGGCCCACAGAAGCGAGTAGCCGGCATCAGCGGCATCTTGTATGAACGTCTTGGAGCGCACATGCCCGAAGCAATCGAAGTCGACCCACGTGGTCTGCGGTTCGCCGCTGCCCTCACCTCAGTCGTGCTGGCGTTGGCGCTGCTGACCAACAGCCCGTGGAACGCCGCCCTGTTGGTCTTGCAGGCGATTGTCTTTGCCCTCGGCGCGTTCGGCAGCCTGCAGCGCGCTCCATACGGGCTGCTTTTCGCCACCTTCTTACGGCCTCGGCTCGACGCTCCCACCCATAGCGAAGACGCTGGGCCGCCCCGGTTTGCGCAACTGGTGGGACTCACGTTCCTCGTGGTCGCGCTCGCCGGTGTCGTCGTCGGTGCCGGGGCCCTCACCCAGGTCGCCACCACCCTCGCGCTGATCGCCGCAATGCTCAACGCCACGACCGGCTTCTGCTTGGGCTGCGAGTCCTACCTGCTGATTCGCAGACTCACCCCAACCACACAACCGCACGCACACAGCAACCAACCAACAATGGAGGTATCACCATGAGCCGCTCTTCAGCGCTCGTCACCACGGACTGGGTCGAAGACCATCTGCGTGATGACAACGTCGTACTCATCGAGGTCGACGAGGACACCGAGGCTTACGACAAGGGTCACATCGAAGGTGCCATCAAGCTCGACTGGAAGATCGACCTGCAGGACGGTGTTCGCCACGACTTCATCGGTAAGGATGCGCTTGGAAAGCTGCTGAGCGCCAAAGGTGTCTCCAATGACGACACGCTCGTCTTTTATGGCGGCAACAACAACTGGTTCGCCGCCTACGCCTACTGGTACCTCAAGCTCTACGGCCACCATGACATCAAACTCGTCGACGGCGGCCGCAAAAAGTGGGAGCTTGAGAGCCGCCTACTGACTGATGAGGTCACGAACCGCGCCGCGACGACCTACAAGGCGCAGGAGCCCAACACCGACATTCGCGCCTTCCGCGACGAGGTCATCAGCGCGATCGGCAACCAAAACCTGATCGATGTGCGCAGCCCTGACGAATACGCCGGTCGCATCCTGGCCCCGGCCCACCTCCCGCAGGAAGCCGGTCACATTGCCGGCCACGTCCCGACCGCGGGCAACGTGCCGTGGAGCAGGGCAGCCAATGATGACGGCACTTTCAAGTCCGACGAAGAGCTGACGTCGTTGTATGGCGCCGCGGGCCTCGACGAGGGCAAAGACACGATCGCCTATTGCCGCATCGGCGAACGTTCTTCGCACACCTGGTTCGTGCTCTCGGAGATCTTGGGCTACCCGAGGGTGAAAAACTACGACGGCTCGTGGAGCGAATACGGCTCGTTGCGCGGAGTCCCGGTTGCTCTCGGTGACGAAGCGGGCGTGGCCTGATGTGCGGGGCAACCCGCGGCGGTCCGAGCCTCGACGGCATCGACCTGGCCAAGCAGGCTGTCATCCAAGGGATCGTGACCCTGGAAGGCGAGCCGGTCAGCAATGCCTATGTGCGTCTCCTGGACCGGACGGGCGACTTCACCGCCGAGGTGCCCACCTCGGCGACTGGCCAGTTCCGCTTTTTCGCGGCATCCGGCCCGTGGACGCTGCGCACGCTGGCTCCGCGCGCCGAGACCACGGAACGCAAGGTGGTTGCCGAGCTGGGTACGGCCGTCGATATCGAGATCGTGCTGAAGGTACCCGTCTGCGCCTGACCGCGGCCGTCCCCTGCGCCGAGTGGCGCAAATTCAGGCCGTTTTGCGCCGTCACACCCCGAATCTGCGCCTCTCGGCATTCGGAACTGCGCCTCTCGGCATTCGGATGCCCTCCCGACGCGATGCGCGCGTTTACCCCTGTGGATGACCTCGTGCGTAGGCAACCACGCAAGAAATCGGGTTTCAACGTGCTGCTGGGTAAACGTTGCCTACTGGTGTTGTCGTTGATAGCGAAAGCGGTCAATCCTTCGCTGTGGCCACGGCGGACCCCGGCGAACCCGAGCGGCACGTGACGGTGAGAGTCACCTCGAGGTCATCGTTGCTGTCGGTGTCTCCTTCGAACTGATTCATCGTGGAAGACGCCGGCCCGCGCTGTTGTTCTTCAACGC
>JBBSRT010000164.1:0-3841 GCA_038242765.1 Propionibacteriales bacterium | reverse complement strand
CGGTCGTGGACAAGGTTTGAGATCGGCACGCGAACCTCCCGGTTGACAATCGTGACAGTAATACTGTCACAATCGTGGGGTGATGAGTGAACAAGAGTCTGCCATGGGTCCGTTAGCCGGTATCCGCGTCGTCGAAATCGTGGGCATCGGCCCGGGACCGTTTGCCGCGATGATGCTGGCCGATTTGGGTGCGGACGTCATCCGGGTCGATCGACCCGGTGGCAACATGGCTGTGGCGCCGCACGAGCAGGACATTCTGGGGCGGGGTAGGCCATCGGTGGCGTTGGACCTCAAAAACCCGGCGGGTGTGCGGGTGGTCCTTGATCTGGTCGAGAAGGCCGACGTATTGATCGAGGGATTTCGACCCGGGGTGGCTGAGCGCCTGGGCGTCGGTCCAGATGTGTGCCTCGAGCGCAACCCGTGCCTGGTCTATGGCCGGATGACCGGTTGGGGGCAGGAGGGTCCCCTTGCGCTGACCGCGGGTCATGACATCAACTATATTGCGGTCGCCGGAGCACTGGACCCCATCGGTCAGGCCGGTGGTCCTCCGCAGATCCCGCTCAATCTCGTGGGTGATTTTGGCGGCGGTGCGCTGTATCTGGTGGCCGGTGTTCTCGCCGCGGTTATCTCGGCTAAGACCACCGGCAAAGGTCAGGTCGTCGATGCGGCAATCGTCGATGGCGCGGCGCATCTGATGTCGATGATGGTGTCGATGCAGCAGGCCGGCGCCTGGAACGACGAACGCGGCACCAACATGCTCGATGGAGGGGCGCCCTTTTATGACGTGTATGAGACCTCCGATGGCCTGTACATGTCCGTGGGTGGGCTCGAAGCGCAGTTCTATGGCGAAATGATCAGGCTGCTCGACATCGAGGACGCCCCTGACCGCAATGACCTCAAGGCCTGGCCAAAGCTGCGCGATGTGCTGGCGGCGCGGTTTGCGCAAAAGACGCAGGCCCAATGGACGCGGGTTTTTGCCGGCAGCGATGCCTGTGTCGCGCCCATTGTGCCGCTGCGCCACGCGCCTGAGCATCCGCACAACGTGGCACGCGGCACCTATGTCGAGCACGAAGGCCTCATCCAACCGGCACCGGCGCCAAAGTTTTCTGGGACCCCGGCGGCCTTGTCGACGCCGCCGGTCAAACCGGGTGCCAACACGTGCGCCGCCCTCGAAGCGTGGGGCATCGCGAACATCGACCAACTCATCGCCGACGGTGTAGCCATCCAAAACGACTGAAAAGAGAAGCCATGAAGCGCAACATTTTTGAGCCCGAACATGACGCCTTCCGCGACACGATGCGCATGTTTTGTCAAAAGGTGATCGAGCCCCACCACAAACAGTGGGAGAGCGACGGCATTGTGCCGCGCGAAGTGTGGCTCAAGGCCGGCGAGCTCGGGTTGCTCGGCTTCATGATGCCCGAAGAGTTCGGCGGTGGCGGCATTGACGATTTTCGTTTCAACGCGGTTATCCAGGAAGAGTTGACCCGTTCGGGTGCGAGCGGCGTGGGCTTTGCGCTCCATACGGACCTCGTTTCGGCGTATCTGTTGTCGTATGCGACCGATGAGCAAAAGCAACGCTGGTTGCCGAAGTTTTGCACCGGCGAGATGATCACCGCGATCGCGATGACCGAGCCCGGCACCGGTTCGGATTTACAGGGCATCAAGACCACCGCGGGGCGCGACGGCGACGACTACATCGTCAACGGCTCCAAGACGTTTATCTCCAACGGCATCAACGCCGATCTTGTGATCGTTGCCTGCAAGACCGACGCCGATGCTGGCGCCATGGGCATATCGTTGCTGGTTGTTGAACGCGGCATGGAGGGCTTTGAGCGCGGACGCAACCTCGACAAGATCGGCCTCAAAGCCCAGGACACGGCCGAACTTTTCTTCGACAACGTGCGCGTACCGGCCACGAATCTTTTGGGCGAGGAAAACAAGGGCTTCATTTGCCTGATGGAACAGCTGCCCCAGGAGCGGCTCACGATTTCGGTGGTGGCAGCAGCGGCGTGCCGTGCGATCCTCGACATGACCCTTGACTATGTGAAGGACCGCAAAGCTTTTGGCAAGCCCATCGGATCATTCCAGAATTCGCGTTTCGTGCTTGCCGAGCTTGAAACCGAGGCGCAAATCGCACAGGTTTTTGTCGACCGCTCCATCATGGAACTCAACGCAAAAACGCTCACCGTCTCCGATGCGGCCATGGGCAAGTGGTGGACGACCGAGTTGCAGAAGAAGACGGCCGACAAGTGTTTGCAGCTGCATGGCGGCTATGGCTACATGAGCGAATACCCGATCGCGCAGGCCTATGTCGACACCCGTGTACAAACCATTTATGGCGGCACGACCGAAATCATGAAGGAGATCATCGGCCGCACCATGGGCCTCTAACCGCCGAGGAGGCTCGACACGCCCGCCGAGGAGGCGGTTTGAGCGGTGCGCAAAGGACCACATTCGAGCGACCACCCCGCCGAGTGGCGCAGACCGGGCACCCAGTGGCGCAAATTCGGGCTGAAAATGGCAAAAGCACCCCGAAACTGCGCCACTCGATGGGGCGGGAGTGTGCGGGTGTCGGGCAGGAGTGTGCGGGTGTCGGGCGGGCACATCAGCTCCGCCGGCGGACCGTTTCGCGTTTGGTCTCGTTGATCGCCGACTCATAAGCTACGACAAGAGCCTGGACCGATACCGGTTTGTAGCGATCGATGATCGCGGTGACCACTTCGGCCGGTTGATCGGATTCGCGCAAACCAGGCCACACCATGGTGCGGAAGACAGCGGTGATCTCTTCGGCAATCTGCTGCCCGTGTCGGGTGAAAATCTGCTGGGCCGCGCGGGCAGCATCGACGGGCAGGCCGAG
This sequence comes from Propionibacteriales bacterium, assembly GCA_038242765.1. Taxonomy (GTDB): domain Bacteria; phylum Actinomycetota; class Actinomycetes; order Propionibacteriales; family Nocardioidaceae; genus JBBSRT01. The sequence continues at coordinate 984 of JBBSRT010000164.1, read as the reverse complement.
CTCGAGCATTTGTATGCCGATGTTGAGATGCGCGGTGCTGACGCTGAACACATCTTCTTCAGGTGTTGGTTCGACGACGCTGAGCGCGATAAGCAGCTCGATGTCGTCGTCACTCAGCGCCCGGCCGGACCGTTTCTCCAAAACGGTACGGTCGAGCCTTTCGGTCAGGTCCGAACTCCACGGCGCAAGGAGCGTGCGCTGCATGGCGATGTCCTGTGCTGATGCGTCGGCGGGAAGATGACCTAAGAATCCTTCGATGGCCGACAGCGTGAAGCCGTGCGCCTGGAGTTCGCGGACCAGTTCCAGACGCGCGACGTGCACGGGCCCGTAATATCCGTTGCGGCCCTCGCGCCGCGGTGGCGGGAGCAGCCCGCGTCCCGAATAGAAACGAACGGTTCGCACCGTCATACCGACCCGGATCGCCAGGTCCTCGACCGACACTTCATCGCTGTGCATGCACTGTCCTCATTCTTGCTCGCTACGCCTGGACCGGTGGTGTGAGCCGACCCACGCAGCCCACCCTGCCAATGATGACAGTTTTAGTGTCACAATAGTGGTATCCCCTAGTCGCTAAGGACAAGCAATGACCGAGGCATTCGTTTATGACGCCATCCGTACGCCGCGAGGGCGCGGAAAGAAGACCGGCTCCCTGCACGAGGTGAAGCCGATCACGCTGGTCACCGGCCTCATCGAAGAAATGCAAAAGCGTAACCCCAATCTCGATCCGGCCGGCGTAGAAGACGTCGTGCTCGGCTGCGTTACCCCGGTAGGAGATCAGGGTGCCGACATCGCCAAGACCGCTGCGCTTGCTGCCGGACTGCCCGATTCGGTTGCCGGTGTGCAGCTCAACCGCTTTTGCGCATCGGGCCTCGAAGCGGTCAATCAGGCTGCGCAACGTATCCGTTCGGGCTGGGAAGATCTGATCTTCGCCGGCGGTGTTGAGTCGATGAGCCGGGTCCCGATGGCCTCCGACGGCGGAGCATG
>JBBSRT010000163.1:0-3911 GCA_038242765.1 Propionibacteriales bacterium | reverse complement strand
TCGAAACCAAGACATTCGGTCAAGCCAGACACTGAGCCTGACGATGCCACCTGGTGGGGCGAGAACCCCGAAATGGAGAGCGATGACGCATTGGCTCGCACGAAGCAGCGGCGCCTACTTCATCGCGCGCTCGCTGCATCCGGGAGCCTGGTGGTTGTGGGCACTGGGCCTAGCGGTTGCTGCCAGCCGCACCACCAATCCGTGGTTGCTTTCGATGATCTTCCTCGTTGCCTGCTACGTCGTCGTTGCGCGCCGCCCCGATGCACCGTGGGCGCTCGCCTTCAGGATGTATCTATGGCTCGCGGCGCTGGTCATCACCATCCGAGTGATTTTTCGGTTCGTTTTCGGCGGCGGCGTGGGGGAAACCGTATTGCTGCACGTACCGCTTCTGCAGCTCCCAGGCTGGGCAGGCGGCATCCAATTCTTTGGCGACATCTCCGCCGAGTCGCTGCTCAGCGGACTGTATGACGGTATGCGGCTGGCCACCATGTTGATTTGTCTTGGCGCTGCAAATGCGCTGGCAAACCCGAAGCGGATGCTCAAGTCGATGCCGCCTGCCCTCTATGAGGTTGGCACCGCAGTCGTGGTGGCGATGTCAATCTTCCCGCAACTGGCAGAAAGCGTCGTGCGCGTACGGCGGGCACGCAAACTCCGCGGAGACACCGGCACCGGAGTAAGGTTCTTGCACGCCATCGTCATACCGGTGCTTGAAGATGCGCTCGATCGTTCCTTGCAGTTGGCGGCCTCGATGGATGCCCGTGGCTATGGCCGCACGCCGGCGAAAGGACGGACCCCCGTGCTGACAGGGGTACTGATGATCACCGGACTGATAGGCGTCTGCGTCGGCATCTATGCCTCGCTCGACAGCACGGCGCCTCGGGCCCTAGCCACGCCGATGCTTTTGAGCGGAGTGGTCATTGCCGCCCTTGGTTTCGGGCTGGCAGGGCGCGGCGTCCGGCGCAGTCGCTATCGTCCCGACCGGTGGCGCCCAGCCGAGATCATCACCGCGGCCTCCGGCATGGGAGCCGCGATCGTGATGTTCATCAGTGCGAGCATCGACCCGGCCGACCTCTATCCGTCGGCGTCGCAATTGTCGTGGCCGCCGTTGCCGCTCATCGCGGTGCTCGCGATCCTAGTCGGAGTCGTGCCAGCCTGGGCCGCGCCGCCGCCAACCGCCCCCGACCAGACCACCAGCCCAAAGCAGGTGGTCCACACATGATTGACATCGACAACGTCACGTTTTGGTATGCCGATGGGGTCGCGCCGACGCTCAACAACGTCAACCTGCACATCGAGGAAGGCGAGCTCGTGCTCCTCGCCGGCCGCACGGGCGTCGGCAAATCAACATTGCTGGGCACCCTCAACGGCTTGGTCCCGCATTTCACCGGCGGACACCTAGAGGGCACGGTTCGCATCGACGGCATCAGCACCGCTTCGCGGCCGCCGCGCGACTTCTCCCATCTTGTGGGCATGGTCCAGCAAGACCCGCTGGCCGGTTTTGTCACCGACACCGTCGAGGAAGAACTCGCCTACGGTATGGAGCAACTCGGCCTCAGCACTCAGGTGATGCGGCGGCGGGTCGAGGAAACACTCGACCTGCTGGGCATCGCCGACCTGCGGGACCGGGCGCTGCGCACGCTGTCTGGAGGCCAACAACAACGGGTCGCCATCGGTGCGGTGCTAACGATGCATCCGGCGGTGTTGATCCTCGACGAACCGACCTCTGCGCTTGACCCGACCGCCGCCGAAGAAGTACTCGCCACGTTGTCGCGACTGGTTCACGACCTGGGCACTACCGTGATCGTGGCGGAGCACCGGATGGAACGCGTCGTGCCGTTTGCCGACCGGATGGTCCTCATCCATGCCGACGGAAGTGTTGAAGACGGCTATCCGGCCGACATTTTGCGCACCTCGCCGGTCGCGCCGCCGGTGGTCCGACTCGGCCGCTTCGCGGCATGGGATCCGTTGCCGCTGAGCGTCCGCGAAGCACGACGCCGGGCCGGACCATTGCGCGAACAGCTGGCGCAACTGCCCTCTCCGGCCCGTGTGCTGCCGGTCACTCGGGCCGCGGTATTGACCGCCCGCAAGATCGTGGTCAAATATGGCGCGAAGGTCGCCGTGAACGGTGCCGACCTCGACCTGTATTCGGGCCAAGTGGTTGCAATAATGGGGCGCAACGGTTCGGGCAAATCGTCGCTGCTGTGGGCGTTGCAGGGTTCTGGTCAGCGCGACGGCGGCAGCGTGCAGGTCGACGGCACCGACCCGAAGGCGATGTCGCGCGCAGCCGCACGCAAAACCGTCGGCATGGTCCCGCAAACGGCAAGTGATCTCCTCGATCTCGAGACAGTCGCACAAGAATGTGCGGCCGCCGACCGTGATTCCGGTGCCGGCAGCGGCGTGTGCTCGAGGCTCCTTGACCGTCTGGCGCCGGGCATCGAGCGCGCAAAACATCCGCGCGATTTGTCCGAAGGACAAAAACTCGCACTCGTTCTCGCCATCCAACTCAGCGCGGCCCCTTCGATCATGCTTCTCGATGAGCCGACGCGAGGGCTCGACTACACGGCAAAAGCCGCATTTGCCGACATCATTGCAGCGATGGCAGCCGAGGACCGGTGCGTGGTGGTGGCCAGCCATGATGTCGAATTCGTCGCAGCCGTCGCCGATCGGGTGCTTGTGATGGCGCAGGGTGACATCGTCGCCGACGGACCGGTCGCCGACGTGCTCGGCGGTTCGCCCGCGTTTGCCCCGCAGGTCGCCAAGATTTTAGGACCCGACTGGCTCACCGTCACCGAAGTTGCGACCGCGGTCGGTGCATCGCGATGACCACTCCGTCACCGTTGCAACCATCGTCACCGTCGCAGCGATTGGCGCCGACCCGAGCGGTGCGGTTGCGACCGCGCTCAATCATCGTTTTGTCCTTGGCTAGCCTCGCGGGCCTGATGATCTTCTTGTGGCCTTTTTTGCTCCGCGGCGACGCAGTCTCGGTATCGGCGCGTCCTGACTCGCCTTTCATCTTCCTGGTGATCCTGCCAATTCTGGCCGTTGTCGTGCTGGCCGAGCTCACCGAGGGCGGTATGGATTCCAAGGCATTGGCAATGCTAGGCGTCCTGACCGCGATCAACGCGGCGTTGCGTCCGCTGGGTGCAGGTATCGCGGGCATCGAAACGGTCTTCTTCATGCTTGTGCTGGCCGGTCGTGTTTTCGGTCCGGGCTTCGGATTCGTTTTGGGCTGCACGTCGTTGTTCGCCTCGGCCCTGTTGACCGCCGGTGTCGGCCCGTGGCTGCCCTTTCAGATGATGTGCTCGGCCTGGATAGGGCTGGGCGCCGGACTGCTCCCGCGGTTTGTCAAGGGCAAGGCCGAGATCGCGATGCTCGTTGGTTACGGTATTTTCGCGGCATATCTTTTCGGGTTTCTGATGGGGCTGTGGTTTTGGCCGTTCCTCACCGGCAGCGAATTTGGCGCCAACGCCAGCGGCGTCGCATTCGTGCCCGGTGATCCCGTCGTGGACAATCTGCGCCATTACATCGGTTACACGATTGCCAACACTTCTCTTGCGTGGGACACCGGCCGGGCCATCACCAACTCGGTCGCGATCGTCGTTCTCGGCCCAGCCGTTCTGGCCACCTTGCGGCGGGCGTCGCGCAAGGCCTCATACGGTGGCGCTAGAGTTTGATCTTGCCCACTCGGACGCACAACTCCACATTGGCGGGTCCCCAGGGGAAGTCGGTCAAAATCCGACGCTGTCGCGCAACCGTAGACCACCTTGGTGGTGAAGCCGGAACACCTGATGTCACGCACTCCGCTCAACGCTGTCGCGACAACAGGCCGAGGGTGCCGTTGGCGCCTTTCCTGTCGCAGCAGGAAAGGCATCATGAATTTCACCATCTTGAGACGTACCTGCGTCTGTCTT
>JBBSRT010000162.1:0-3930 GCA_038242765.1 Propionibacteriales bacterium | reverse complement strand
CCCGCATCGCTGCCGAGAACCCCGAAAATCTGCCCGTGGTCTATGCCGGTGACTACAACTCCAATGAGTCCAACGCGAACCAGACGAAGTATCCCGGCGGTTACAACGCGCCGCGCGAAGCGTTCGCTGCCGCCGGCATCCCGGACACTTTCGACACGTCGCTGGCCAAGGTCAACGCCGACTACAACAGCGCCAATCAGGCGATCGTCAAGCCGTACCGCTATGGCGACCACGTCGATCACGTCTATGTCGACCCGCAGATCCAGGCCACCCATTGGGAGGTCCTCATCCGGCTCAACGGCACCGACTACGCGACCCCGTTTGCCACCGACCACAACCCGATCCTGACCGCTTTGATGGTGCCGGGCCGCGGCTGAGCACCAGTTCGGCCAAAACACCTCCAAGTCGGCCGGTGAACCCTATTCTTTCGGTATGCGTTTCTCGTTTCGGGTCTTCATCGGTGCCCTTTTCGGCACCCTCGTACTGGCAGGTCTGCTGACCGCTCCGGCTTCGGCGCGCACCGCGCAGGTCCAACGGGTACACGTCGTCGCGGCCACCAGCACGTCGCTGACGTTGACGTGGAACAAGGTCAGCAGCGTCAAACGCTATGAGCTCTCACTGGCAACGAACTATTCGATGAAGGGCGTCAAGCACCGCAAGCTCGGCAAGTCGAACACCTATCGCATCACCAGGCTGACACCCGGCAAGACGTACTGCTTCCAAGTCCGGGCGTTGCGCGGTTCCTCGTACGGCTACCGCTCCCAGCGCAGCTGCAAGCCCACACCGGTCTCCACGGGCGCGAAGACCGGCACGAAAATGCGCGTCGTCACCTACAACGTCTGTTCCATGACCAGTGCTTGCGCAAGATGGACGAAAAACTGGCAGACCGGCGTCAAGAATCTTCAGGCCGCCAAACCCGACGTGATTGCCTTCCAGGAGGCGGGCAACCCGCGTATCGCCGACGGCATCGCCCCCATCGACAGCGACGGCAATCCGACCGGCGATTACGCGTATGCCGCATACGACGAGCAACGGATCCTGCTCTACAACCGGTCGACGTTCGATCAGGCGATGGGCGAACCGACCCAGGAAGCGTGCGGTTACAACGACACGTTCGACGAAGCCGGCGAATGGACCGGCGAGGAGCCGATCTACTGCCCCGTACCGAACCCCCGCTCCGGTCTGCTCAGCCTGGGGCATAGCGAATACGCGGTATGGGCCGAGCTGGTCAGCAAGGCCACCGGCACGCATGTCATCGTCACCAGCAGCCACCTGACCAGCGGCAAGACCTCAACGAACGCCAGTTGGCGCAAGTCCGAGACCAAAAACCTGCTCGCGAAGATCCCGGAGATCAACCCGCAGGGATATCCGGTCATCCATGCTGGCGACTTCAACTCCAACAAGAAGCGCGGCTCCCTCGACACCGTCGCCCAGGTCATGAACGGCAACGGCTACCGCGATGGCTTCGACCTCGCCCAGTCGCTGGTCAACCCCAACTGGAACAGTTCCCTGTCCTATGGCACGAAGCTTGTGTACGCGGTGCAGTGGGGCGATCATGTCGATCATGTGTGGGTTAAGCCCAGCATCGGTGTCCGCAAGTGGCAAAAGCTCGGCAACCAGAACGGCCCCTATCCCAGTGACCACTTCGCGGTCTCGGTGGATCTGACCGTAGGCTAACCTCCTCGCAACTCACACCTCGGAGTCATCGTCGTCACCGGCCGCAAAATTCCGGCGCGGCGCGCATCGTCTGCATCGCCGCGCGCCCGATCTCGCCATGCCGCCAGCCGCGCGCGCCGGCTGCGCACTATCACGTGGGTGGCCGCGCCGATGGCCTTGATACTCACTGTCGGCGGCACCGTATGGGCGACGTCGTTGCAGCGCGCCCCCGCTCCAAGCCCCGTACCGCGAGCCGTCGAGCTCGTAGCGCCAACGACGGTCGAAACCGAACCGTTGTCGTCGACCAGCGTGAAGTTCTCGTGGCAGGCCGCATCCCCAGCTCAATGGTATGTCGTACGCGTCGCTTCGGATCGGGCGATGAAAACCGATGTACACAAGGCGACGGTGGCTAAAACCTCTGCCATTGTCACCACCCTGCCGGTCTCCAATCCGGGCGCCGAACGCTTTGTGCGAATCGACGCCCACCGCGGCAAAAAGGTGGCGCACTCACCACTGAGTAAATTCAATCTGCCGCCAGGGGTCGTCGAGGACCTGTCGGTCAAAGGCGTCAACCATGTGGGGGTCAAGTTGACGTGGGGCAAGGTCGACAACGCGCGCCAGTTCGACGTCATGCGGGCTCTAGACAAGAAGTTCACCAACGGTGTTGTTGGTGTGCGGACTCGCACAGACGCTCCGGTTTTCATCACCAACAAACTGAAATCGGACACCAAATACTACTTCCGGGTGCGCCCGGTCAACGACGATCAGACCGGATCCTTCAGCAAGACGATCAGTCAGGAGACCCGCGAACCGGCCACGGTGTTTGAGGCAGCCACCTACAACGTGTGTTCGGAATCCTGTGGCGGTTATCGCGGACGAGGGCAAATTGCTGCGCGCCAGCTCAACGACGCCGGCGTCGACGTCTTCGGTCTGCAGGAGGCTGGTGGGCAGCGAGTCGGCCGCGTCACATCGGCGATATTCAGTGGTGGCGCGCAGGGTTTTGTGCGGGCAACGGGTGGTCAGAATGCACGCTACGTGTTTTATCGGCCGGCTCTTTTTGACCAGCTCGGCGGCGGCAACTTCGGCCTCGGTCATGGCCGCTATGCCACGTGGGCATCGCTGCGCGCCAAGGAGACCGGTGCGCGCTTCTCTTTCGTCAGCGTCCATTTGGAGAACGGTCACGGCAACGATGCCAAACGGGCCGCGGAGTCCAGGGTGCTGACGTCCCGCATGCGGGCGATCAGCGGCGGGCTGCCGGTCGTCTATGCCGGCGACTTCAACTCCCATCCCAAACGCGCTCGTGATTCGCCGACCGCGATCCTGCGCTCGATCAACGTGACCGACAGCCTGCTGCGTTCCAAGAGCGCACCGGTCAATGCGCGCATCAACAGCGGGCACACGTTTTCGACGACGGTTTTGGCCTCGGGCGCTCATGTGGACCACATTTTTGTGACCGCCGATTTTGAGGTCCGCAGTTGGGAACAGTTGGTGCGCATCTCGGCCGGCCGCTACACCAAGCCGATGGCCTCGGATCACAACGCGATCTCAGCGGTGCTGGCTCTTGCGGCCAACCTGCCGTCGCTGGGCGACCCGACGCCGTCAACCCCGCTCGATGAGCCGTGATCGCCGCTACGATGACGCGATGAACGCAATCCGCAGCCCCTGGCTTGCCGCCTTCGCGGCCATGTCTGTGTTGCATCTGGTCTTGATCACCACGGTCGATTTGTCGCCATGGGACACCGTAACGAAGGTGTTGCTGATGCCGCTGCTCGCGGGGTGGGCGTTCAACCAGGCAGCTCCACGGATCGTGATCGTCTCGCTTGCCTTTGCCACCCTCGGTGATCTGGCGATGGATTTTGAGTCGCTGCTGTTGCCCGGTATGGCAGCCTTCGCGCTCGCTCATGTGTGTTACATCGCCTACTTCATCTCGCGGGGCGCCATCGAGGTTCTTCGCAGCAAGCTGTGGATCGTCGTGTTGTATACCGTTGCTGCAACAGCGCTGGTTGCCTACGTTTGGAGCGCGCCCGCGATCGCTGATCTTCGCATTCCCGTCCCGGTCTATGCGCTGCTGTTGGCGACCACGGCGGCGACAGCTTTAGCGGTCGACAACCGGGCCGGGCTCGGCGCCGCATTATTTTTGGCTTCCGATGCGCTGATAGCGATGGGCATTGCCGAACGCCCCCAGCCCGAGCCCACGCAACTGTGGATCATGGTGCTCTACATCGCAGGGCAGTTTTTACTCATCAGCGCGATCGTCAACCGCGAGCGCGCGCT
>JBBSRT010000161.1:0-3959 GCA_038242765.1 Propionibacteriales bacterium | reverse complement strand
TACGGTCACGCCCAGCAGCGGAAACAGCGGCACCGCGATGACGTGCAGGTCATGCCACCACGAAGCCGTCGACGCGGTCAGGTGCGCCGGATGGGTCGCGCCAGCAGCGGCCAACGCCAGCGGCCCGATGAGTGCGAGGGGCCAGCGCCAGCGTTCGCGCAAGACGGGGACTATCGGTTGGCTCATCTGTTCAGCCTGACATGAGGCGAGTCGATGTGCGCGTTGACTACTCGCGTGGTGGCTGCGCCATGGCAAGTAGTTTGTCGATCGTGTTGAGGTTGCGCGCGGTGCCCGGCACACCCAACGTCTTGCCGATCTTGACCGCCGGCATCTGCGGCTGGCCTGCGCCGTTTGCATAGCGCTGGTGAAGATCGCGACCGATCACTTGCCACCGGTCGTCGCCGCATTCGAAAGATTGTGCTTTGGTGACCGCCTCGACGGCCGGCGATTGGGCCAACAGCGTGATGAACGACGACTTCGCCTCGATGACGTCAAAGGGATGTGCCGCTCGGGCCGTCCGAAGCTCACCGGCCGAACGGGAGATGACCTCGCGGAAGAATCCGAACTGCGCCTCGATCGCCGCCTCGAGCGCACGGTCGAAGGCATCGGCATCGGCATCGGCATCGCCCGGCGGTGTGCATACGAGGTTGCCCGACTGTATGTAGGTCTGCGGGTCACCGGCGCCGAGATCGGTGGCGATGGCGCGCAGGTCGGCCATCGGCAGCTTGGCCGTGCCACCGACGTTGATCGCACGAATGCAGATGATGCGCCGCGTCGTCACGTCAGTATCGCTATCGCGCCCAAGAAGATCAGCCACGACCCCATACACAAAGCAGCGCCGACCACGGGCCAGATCATGGCGACCTCACCGCCTTTGAGCGCTCGCTGAGTGCGGATCACGGCAAACAAAAACGAGGCCGCGAGTAGTCCCCAAAGGACGAAGATGCTGATCATCCACAAGGTATCGCCGTGGTCGCCGCAAATCAGCGGCTCGGTTGCGTCGCCGGAACAGGCGTCGGCACCCATCGCACTGAAAAGTCCGAAGAAGCCCAGGATGAACGCACCCAAACCGAGGACAATCAGCAGGAGCGCTGAGACAGCCGTGTCCAGCGTGCTGGGTTTTGATGTGTCAGAAGCGCTCATCACAGTCCCAGCATAGGTTTGCGCACCGGCCCGCTGTCGGTGGGAACGGCAGCCTTGGAGCGCGTCGCAGCGAGTTGACGGATGATCCGTTTGGCGTCCACGATGAGCGCGCCAATGGAGGGCCAGAGGCTCGGATCAGCCGACGGGTCGTTGCGGATCTTATCCTGGAGTCCGTCAAGGACGGTTGTGGCGGCATCGAGGCCTTCGTCGACGATCTCGACCTCGCCGTCGCCATCGTGCCCGAAATGAGTCATGGCCTTGGCGATTTCGTCGAGCGCATCGGCAAAGGTTTCCATCACGTCGTCGGAGGGCCGCGGCTGCGGATCGTCATCATCGGCGGCGTCGATGAGCGACCGGGCGATGCCCGAAATATGCCACTGAGCCAACCGCAGTGATTCGACGGCTTGGGTATAGCCGTCCCAGTTGATATTCACCGGACTCAGACGGGTGCGGACGTTGAAGCGCGTGCTTTCGTGGCCGAGAGCGACCTCCTCCTTCACCTTTGGTGCCCTGGCGAGGATTACGGCGCTGCGTTCATACCAGGCGCGCGCTGTTGCCTCATCCCATTCGTCGCGGATGCCTTTCGCCATCTCTGTCAACAAGTCGTGGGCTTGACGTGTCAACACCGAGACCGCTTCACGTGGTGCGGTCACATGAAGTGGACTGAACATTAGGGCGTTGGTAGCGACCCCGATGAGCCCACCGGCGAAGGTCTCCACAAGGGTGAGATAGGTGAAGTCTGCGCTGGTTCCGCCGACAGTGAGCAGTGAAAGGAGGACCATGGTCGGCACCTGAATGCCATAGTCGCCGAAGCGGCGCCACCGGGCGATAAGCAGCGCAAAGAAGATGACCGGCGCCATGCTCCACCAGGACACGCCGACGACGGATCCGACCAACCAGGCCGCACCCATGCCGACACTGACGGCCAGCACGCGCTGTGCGCTGCCCCACATGGAGCGGAAAAGGGTACGGTCCACCACGAGGAGCGCGGCCATTGGAGCATAAAACGGCGTCGGGCTGTCGAGCACATAGACGGCGAACTTCCACGCCACGACCGTCGCGACGACCGCCTTGACGAGCATGAGCCCGGTGTCGCGTTCGGGTCCCGCCTTGATGAATACCGAACGCGTGGTTGTCACCCACGACTCGAAGGTCGCGCGCATTCTGCCGATCAGGGCGCGCGGAGAATATGAGGCCGATACGTCCACGGGACCACGATAGTTGTTGACGGTCCAGTGCGCGGATTTCAGATGCGCGCCGCCAGCTCGGTTGCCTGCTTGATGGCACGTTTCGCGTCGAGCTCGACAGCAACATTGGCCCCGCCGATGACGCGCGCCCACACGCCGGCCACCTCGAGCGGTTCGACGAGGTCGCGCATCGATTCCTGCCCCGCGCACAACACGATCGTGTCGACCTCGAGCACCTGTGTTTCGCCGGTCTCCTCATGGGTGATGTGCAGTCCGGCGTCGTCGATCCGGTCATAGGTGACCCCGGGCATCATGTGCACGCCGGCGTCCTTGAGTGCGGCTCGATGCACCCATCCGGTCGTCTTGCCCAAGCTCTTGCCCAGTGAGGTCGATTTGCGTTGGAGTAGATGGATGTCGCGCGACACGGTCGGCTTCACGCGGGTGGTGAGACCACCGCGCTCGAGCGCAGGATCAGTCACACCCCAACGCTGCATCCAATCGGCCAACGGCTCATGGGGGGCATGTACGAGGAACTCGCACACATCAAAACCGATGCCGCCGGCGCCGATGACCGCAACGCGTTGACCCACGTCGACCTTGCCCAGGACAACGTCGTCGTAGTTCACCACGCTGGGATGGTTAATGCCCTCGATTGCCGGTATGCGCGGCACGACACCGGTGGCAATGATGACGTCATCAAAACCGGTGAGATCGGCGACCGTTGCGGGTCGCCCCAGGTGCAGCTTGACGCCGGTGACCTCCATACGCCGGGTGTAATAACGAAGGGTTTCGGCGAACTCCTCTTTGCCGGGGATCCGCATCGCGAGCCGGAACTGGCCACCGATCTCATCGCCGGCTTCGAAAAGCTCGACGCTGTGGCCACGGCCGGCCAGCTCGGTGGCCGCGGCCAGCCCCGCCGGTCCGGCGCCGACGACGGCAACCCGCTTCGCTTCGCGGGTGGGCAGCAGGACGAGCTCGGTCTCGTGGCAGGCGCGCGGATTGACCAGACACGAGGCCCGCTTGTTTTGGAAGGTGTGGTCCAGGCAGGCCTGATTGCACGCGATGCAGGTGTTGATGAGGTCGGCTTCGCCGCGCGCAGCCTTGTTGACGAAGTGCGGGTCGGCAAGGCACGGCCGCGCCATCGACACGAGGTCGGCCTCGCCGCCGGCGATAATCGCCTCGGCAACCTCGGGGGTGTTGATCCGGTTGGAGGCCATCACCGGGATGCCGACCTCGGGCCGCAGCTTGGCGGTCACCCAACTGAACGCGGCCCGCGGCACCGAGGTGACGATCGTGGGGACGCGCGCTTCGTGCCACCCGATGCCGGTATTGATGATGGAGGCACCGGCGCTCTCGATGCGGTGCGCGAGCTCGAGTGTTTCGTCCCAGTCCTGCGCGGTGTCGACGAGGTCGAGCAGACTCATCCGATAGATGATGAGCATGTCGTCGCCGATCGCCGCCCGTACGCGTTCGACGATCTCGACCGGGAAGTTCATCCGGGCCGACGCATCGCCGCCCCACTTGTCGGTGCGGTCGTTGGTGCGCGCGGCCAAAAACTGGTTGATCAGGTAGCCCTCGGAGCCCATGATCTCGACGCCGTCGTAACCGGCCCGCTTGGCCAGTCGAGCC
>JBBSRT010000160.1:0-4011 GCA_038242765.1 Propionibacteriales bacterium | reverse complement strand
CGCTTCAGCCTTGAGGGCGCCGAGACCACGATTCCCCTTCTCGACGAGATCTGCGAGGCGGCCGCTGCCGACAACCTCGACGAGGTCTGCATCGGTATGGCGCACCGCGGGCGACTCAACGTGCTGGTCAACATCGCCGGTAAAAGCGTCGGTCAGGTCTTCAGTGAATTCGAAGGAAATATTGATCCGCGTACCGTCCAAGGTTCCGGCGACGTTAAATACCACCTGGGTGTCGAGGGTGAATTCACCGCAGGCAGCGGCGACAAGATCAAGGTTTCCGTCGCCGCAAACCCGTCGCATCTCGAGATCGTCGACCCTGTCCTCGAAGGCATCGCCAGAGCCAAACAGGACCGCCTGAACCGCGGCGAAGAGTTCCCCGTTTTACCGGTGCTGATCCATGGCGACGCGGCTTTTGCCGGCCAAGGGGTTGTCGCCGAGACGCTCAATCTCTCTCAGCTGCGCGGCTATCGCACCGGCGGCACCATTCACGTTGTGGTCAATAACCAGGTTGGCTTCACCACACCCCCAGCCGCGTCGCGTTCATCGCAATATTGCACCGACGTCGCCAGGATGATCCAAGCTCCTGTCTTCCATGTCAATGGTGACGACCCGCAGGCGTGCATTCGTGTCGCGCAACTGGCCTATGACTACCGTCAGGCATTTCACAAAGACATCGTTATCGACTTGGTCTGCTACCGCCGCCGCGGGCACAACGAAGGCGACGAGCCGAGCTTCACGCAGCCGCAGATGTATGACGTCATCGACAAAAAGCGTTCGGTGCGCAAGCTCTACACCGAGGCGCTTGTCGGGCGCGGCGACATCACGATGCAAGAAGCCGAAACCGCGCTGGCCGATTATCAGTCGAAGCTCGAGAAGGTCTTTGCGGAGGTCAAGGAAGCCAAGGACGACCGCGGCGAATACATCCGTACGCCCATCTATCCGACCAAGCCCGAACGGACCGGCGAACTTGAAACGGCAATATCGATGGAGACGCTCAAGGCCATTGCCGACAGCTACACCAACGTTCCCGAGGGTTTCACCGTGCACCCGAAGGTGTTGCCGCAACTGCAGCGTCGCGCGGCATCGATCACCGGTGGCCGCATCGACTGGGGCACCGGTGAGATCATTGCCATGGGTTCACTCCTGCTCGATGGTCGTCCCGTACGGCTCGCGGGTCAAGACACCCGTCGTGGCACCTTCTCCTCACGGTTCGCCACCGTCATCGATCGAAAGAACGGTGCTGAGTGGACCCCGTTGTCGCACATCGATGACGATCAGGAAACGTTCTACGTCTATGACTCGATGCTTTCCGAATACGCCGCACTCGGTTTCGAATACGGATACTCGGTAGCACGACCCGAAGCGCTCACCATGTGGGAAGCCCAGTTTGGTGACTTCGTCAATGGCGCCCAGTCTGTCATTGATGAATACATCTCTTCGGGCGAGACGAAGTGGGGCCAAAAGTCCGGCGTAGTGTTGTTACTGCCGCATGGTTACGAAGGCCAGGGACCGGACCACTCATCGGCGCGCATCGAACGCTTCATGGCGCTCTGCGCCGATAAGGCCATGACGATTACGCAACCTTCCACGCCTGCTTCCTACTTTCACCTGTTGCGTCTGCAGAGCCTGAGCGCGGTGCACCGCCCACTCATCGTCTTCACACCAAAGTCGATGTTGCGCTCGAAGGCGGCCGCTTCGCGACCCGAGGATTTCACCAGCGGCACGTTCCGGCGAGTCATCGGCGACGACACGGTCGACGCCGCCAAGGTCGAGCGCGTGCTGGTGTGTTCGGGCCGCATCACGTGGGATCTCATTGCCGAACGCGAAAAACTCGAATCCGGTCAGTCACGCACCGCCATCGTGCGGCTCGAACAGCTCTACCCGCGGCCCGTGGACGAACTCAACGCCGAGGTTGCACGATTTAGCAATGCCAAGGAGGTGCGATGGGTGCAAGATGAACCCGCCAACCAGGGGCCGTGGCCACACATTGCGCTCCACTTCAGCGGCGAATTCGGCGGACTTCCGCTGTTGCGCGTATCTCGGTCCGCATCCTCGGCACCGTCGGTGGGCTCGCATGCTCGACATGTCGAGGAGAACCGCGAGTTGATGGACCAGGCTTTCAGCTAGCGGCTCCGGGCCTAGCGGGTCAGGACGATTTTGCCGAAGACATCACCGTCGATGATCGCGCGAAGGCCCTCATCGGCTTTGTCCATCGCCATCTCCCGGTCGATGAGCGGCCGCAAGCCCGTGCTGTCGAGGACCTGGGCAAGTCCATGGAGTTCGCCGCTCGTGCCCATCGTTGAGCCGTGTACGCGCAACTGCAGGAAGAAGATGCGGGTCAGCTCCGCAGCCTTGGGCGCATCGCCCGACGTTGCCCCGCTAATGACGATAGTGCCACCTTGCAGCAGCGACTTGACCGAATGCGACCACGTGGCCGCACCCACAGTCTCCATCACGGCATTGACGCGCTGCGGTAGCCGCGCCCCCGACTCGAAGGCCTCATGGGCACCGATTTCGAGCGCACGAGCGCGCTTTGATTCGTCGCGGCTGGTGACATAGACGCGGAAACCCGCGGCGCGCGCCAACATGATCAACGCGGTCGACACGCCGCCACCGGCACCTTGGATCAACACCGAATCACCGGGTTTGAGATCGGACTGCGTGAAAAGCATCCGATATGCCGTCAGCCAGGCGGTGGGCAAACATGCCGCTTCGGCAAAGGACAACCCTGCCGGCTTGGCGATCACATTGCGTTTGGGCACGGCTACCTTTTCGGCGAAGGTGCCCTGGAAGCGTTCAGAGAGCAGTGAACGCTTCGGGTCGAGGGTTTCGTCACCGTGCCACGAGGAGTCTGCGATCACCGCGTGGACCAGCACCTCGTTACCGTCTTCATCAAGGCCGGCAGCATCGCAGCCCAAAATCATCGGTAGCGCATCCGCACGCAGTCCAACGCCGCGCAAACTCCATACATCATGGTGATTGATCGAAGCGGCCTTGACGGTCACCGTTGTCCAGCCGTACGGCACTTCGGGTTCGGGGCGCTCACCGATGACGAGTCCGTCGAGCGGTGACTCCGGATTCATTGAATCTGCGTAAACAGCGAACATGGTGCTCCTCAATATGGTCGACGGGCGAGACCTTCGCGTCTCGCTGTTTCGGTAACCGCCTTGGCCACGGCTTTGGCCACCCGCGGATTGAACGGCGACGGTATAACGTAGGTGGGACTCAGGTCCTCGCCGACAAGGTCGGCGACCGCTCTGGCCGCGGCGATCTTCATCTGCGCGGATATGACTGTTGCGCGCACGTCCAGGGCGCCACGAAATATGCCCGGGAAAACCAACACGTTGTTGATCTGGTTAGGGAAGTCAGAGCGTCCGGTCGCCACTACTTTGGCATAACGCGAGCCGATGTGCGGCAAAACCTCGGGGTTCGGGTTCGCTAATGCAAAAATAATGGCGTCGGGCGCCATCTGGGCCAAATCGATCTCGGCAATGGTGCCGCCGGAGACACCGATAAAGACGTCGGCGCCACCCAAAGCATCGCCCATTGTGCCGGGCTTGGCCCAGGGGGCGGTGATCTCGGCGAGCTCGGACTTGACGCTGCTCAAACCGTCACGCTGAGGATGTATGACGCCCTGACGGTCAACGACAACGACCCTGCGTGCTCCTGCGGCCAACAGCATCTTGGTGACCGCCACTCCTGCCGCGCCTGCACCGGAGACCACAATGTGAGCGTCCTCTATGTCGCGATCGGTCAGCAGCAACGAGTTGTAGAGCGCCGCGAGCACGACGATCGCGGTGCCATGCTGGTCATCATGGAATACCGGTATGTCCAGCAGTTCGATGAGCCGCCGCTCGATTTCGAAACAGCGCGGCGACGAGATGTCCTCGAGGTTGATCCCGCCGAACGTGGGTGCGAGTCGGACGATTGTTTCGATGATTTCTTCGGTGTCGGTCGTATTGAGAGCAACAGGAATTGCGTCGACACCACCGAACTGCTTGAAGAGGATCG
>JBBSRT010000159.1:0-4034 GCA_038242765.1 Propionibacteriales bacterium | reverse complement strand
CGATGACCGTCGTCGATCTCGAAGCCAGCCGGCTTGCCGAAGCCCGTGAACGTACGAGTCGCTGCATGCACCATCAACTCGACAGGGCCGGCGACGAAGTGGGCCACCAGTTGGCACGCGTGCGGGCACTGTCGCCGCTGTCGACGTTGGCGCGCGGTTATGCGGTGATTCAACGAGCCGACGGCACCGTCGTGACGTCAATATCGGATGTCGAGCCCCCCGAGATGCTCTCACTGCGGGTCACCGACGGCCAGATCCAGACCCAAACCGCCGGCACCACTGCCATCAAACAAAAGACAACGACATCAAAGGAGTCGCATGAGTGACGACGGTCCCGCCCCAACAACAGCAGCGGCCGATCAGGACCAATCAGCGCAAACCATGTCCTACGAGGCCGCCCGCGACGAGCTCATCCAGGTCGTTCAAAAACTCGAAACCGGTGGCACAACGCTCGAGGAGTCTCTGCAATTGTGGGAACGTGGCGAAAAACTTGCTGGCATCTGCCAGCAGTGGCTCGACGGCGCGCGGCGACGCCTCGCAGCCGCCAGTCCGCCGGCCGACAGTTGATCACCGGCGTCGCTGATCAACCACGTCGCTAATCCTCAGTTGGCGACAAGGCTGGCGGCATAGCGTTCAATCACCTTTTGTGGCGCTGTGCCCGTGACCAGCACCGTCACCTCATCGGCACGCCTGATCAGACTGGTTTCGCCCTTCGTGCTCTTACGCAACTGCCAGCGTGACCCGCCGGCCGACACGCTGCCCGCGGGTTTGGTTTTGGCTGCGAACTCCTCGATAGTTCTGCGCTCGCTGACCGCGGTTTGTTCCAGCCCGATGTAGTCATCCTTGTCGGTGATCACGCCAAGGTGCCAACGACCCTTGTCACCGGCCTCATAGCGCACCGAATTCGCATACCAGCCCTTGGGAAGTTCGCGCGGCGCAAGCAGATCAAAGGGGGCGTCACGTCGGGCCGACGTGAGGGCCGATTGGTAGTCGACGCTCTTTTCCTCGTCAGTGCCATCGATCGTGAACCACCACGCGATGCCGGCAAGCACCAGTATGAAAGCGCTCATCACCGCCGTGGTCCGCACAATGTCGCCCAGCGATGGGTTGCCGTGGTTCTTGGCCTGTGTGCTCACACCGCTATTATCCACTATCCGCAAATGCCGAAGTTTAATTGCAAAATCATCCGCATACGCGGTTATAATCATGCCATGGCGACCTACAAGCTCTCCGAAGCGGCCGAACTCCTAGGCATCAGCGACGACACCATTCGTCGTTGGGCTGATCAGGGCCGCTTCACGACCTGCCATACGACCCAGGGCACCGCGGGCATCTCCGGAGAACAACTGGCCAAGCTCGCCCTCGAAGCGGCTGCTCTCCCGCCCGACGCAGACCGACCGCGCGAGGCGAGTCTGCGCAACCATCTGCGCGGCATCATCACCGGCGTCACCAAGGACACCGTCATGGCGCAGATCGAGATGTGCTGCGGCCCCTACCGGATCGTTTCGCTCATCAGCCGCGAAGCCGCCGACGATCTCGGCCTCCAGGTCGGTGTCGTGGCTGTTGCCCACATCAAGTCCACCAACGTCTCCATCGGCCTGTCCTCATGATCCGAGGCCTATTCGTGGTCGCAGTCGCTACCGCCCTCGCCACACTCACCGCATGCGCGGAGTCGGACAGCGCTCCTACCGAGGGCAAAAAGAGTGTCGTCAAAATCGTTGCCGCATCGTCGCTCACCGAAGCTTTCACGCAGCTGGAGACCGCACACGAAAAGTCCCATCCCGACGTCGACATCCAATTGTCGTTCGACTCTTCGGCGATCCTGGTCGAACAACTCGCCCAAGGACTGAAGGCCGACGTGCTTGCCACGGCGGACGAAATGACCATGGCCCGAGCACAACAGGAGGACCTGCTCAAGGGGCAGGCCGAGTCTTTTGCGACCAACACGCTCACGATAGTCACACCCGCGGGCAATCCGGCCAAAGTCGAAGGCCTCGATAACCTCGGCATGTATGCGGCGTGTGTCCCGGCGGCGCCGTGCGGCGCTGCGACGAAGGAGTTGCTCAAGCTCAACAAGGTCAGTTCCAAACCCACGACCGAAGAACAAAACGTTAAGGGCGTCTTGACGAAGGTCACGCTGGGCGAAGTCGACGCCGGCCTGGTCTACGTCTCCGATGCCCGCGCGGCCAAAGACAAGGTCGAGATAGTCACGACCACAAACGCATCCGAAGTCGTCAACGTCGATCCGATCGCGTTGCTCAAGACCACAACCGATGCGAAGGCAGCGAAGGCATGGATCGATCTGGTCACGGGACCCGACGGTCAAAAAGTACTTGCCGATCTCGGCTTCGGGCCGCGTGGCTAAAAATCCCCTCCTAGGCAGGGTCCCGCTGGCGCTCGTCGCTTTGGCCGGACTCGGCCTTACGCTGCTGCTGGCGCCGCTGATCGCCCTGCTGGTGCGAGCGCCGTGGGCGCAAATGCCGGCACGTCTGGTCTCGCCCGAGCTGCGTTCGGCGCTGTTCCTCAGCCTGACCACCGCCTCGATCGCGACCATCATCTGCATCGTCGTGGGTGTCCCCCTTGCCTGGTGTTTGGCGCGGGTGCCGTTTCGCGGCCGGCGAGTTGCCCGCGCGCTGGTGACCGTGCCGCTGATCATGCCCCCGGTTGTGGCCGGTGTCGCGCTGCTCACCGCGTTCGGCCGCAACGGTCTGATCGGCAGCCCGCTCGGTGCTGTCTTCGGCATCACCATTCCGTTCAGCACCACGGCGGTCGTGCTGGCTCAGACGTTTGTGGCGCTGCCTTTTCTGGTCATCACCGTCGAAGGCTCCATACGATCCACCGAGATCGTCTACGACGAGGTGGCGGCAAGTTTTGGCGCATCACGTTGGCAAATGTTCCGGCTGGTCAACGTGCCGCTGGCGATGTCGGGCATCGTTGGTGGCGCGGTGCTGGCCTGGGCCAGGGCCCTGGGCGAGTTCGGTGCGACCATCACCTTCGCCGGCAACTCCCCCGGCATCACTCGCACGATGCCGCTCGAAATTTATACCGCCTTGCAGGCCGATCCCGACGCCGCAATCGCCCTGAGCATCATCCTGCTGGCGATAAGCATCGTCATTTTGGTGCTCCTTCGCGAGAAATGGCTGTCGGGCGCACTCGGCTAGCACGATAAGATCAGTCCATGACTGATGCCCAGACCCGCCAGCAGGCCCCCGACCGCAACCTCGCTCTTGATCTGGTGCGTGTCACCGAAGCAGGCGCCATGGCGGCCGGACGTTGGGTAGGTCGGGGTGACAAGAACGGGGCCGACGGTGTCGCGGTCAATGCGATGCGAGCACTGATCAACACCGTCGCGATGCGCGGCGTCGTCGTCATTGGTGAGGGCGAAAAAGACGAGGCGCCCATGCTTTACAACGGCGAGCAGGTCGGTGACGGCACCGGCCCCGAATGCGATGTGGCGGTCGACCCGATCGACGGCACCACGTTGACGGCCAAGAGTATGCCGAATGCGGTCTCGGTGCTGGCCGTCGCGCCGCGCGGAACAATGTATGACCCGTCGGCGGTTTTTTACATGGAAAAGCTCATCACCGGACCCGAAGCAGCCGACGTCGTCGACATCCGGCTGCCGGTTGCTGAAAACATCTCGTTGGTCGCCAAATCCAAGGGTGTGGCCAACGGCGACATCACCGTATGTGTGCTTGATCGTCCGCGTCATCAGGGGCTGATCGAAGACATTCGCGCGGCAGGCGCCCGCGTCAAGTTCATCACCGACGGCGACGTGGCCGGCGCGATCACCGCGGCACGCCCCGGCACCGGCGTCGACCTCCTTGTCGGAGTCGGTGGCACACCCGAGGGCATCATCGCCGCTTGCGCCATGAAATGCGTCGGCGGCATCATCCAGGCACGCCTGTGGCCCACCAATGACGACGAGCGCCAACGCGCCATCGATGCCGGCCACGACCTCGACCGGGTGCTGATGACCAACGACCTGGTCAACACCGATGATTGCTTCTTCGTGGCCACCGGAATCACCGATG
>JBBSRT010000158.1:0-4042 GCA_038242765.1 Propionibacteriales bacterium | reverse complement strand
CCTCGCGTGCCGAGTCGTTGTCGGCAATCAGTTGGTGCGCAGTCGTGTCGCGGCGGCTGTCGGCGACAGCCAAGACTTCGCGAAGTGCTTCCTTGCGGCGGTTGTAAGCATCCCAGGTCATGGTGTGCTCCTTTCTCTACCGTCGTGTCCGAGAATTACATACTCTCAGTATGTTGAATACTTAAGGTTTCTGCAAACTTTGGGTATGTGATCCCCGCCACCGCGGCTCACCGTAAACTGGCCGCATGAGACCTGCTCAAAAAGTCCTGCGAACAGCGCGCAAGACGACGCGCCGCCAGGACTACTCTTCCAGTACCAAACGCGCGCTGGTTGAACACGCAACCGTACTTTTCACCGACCACGGTTATGCCGGCACTTCGCTTGACGAGGTCGTTGCGGCAGCGCGCGTCACCAAAGGGGCTCTTTACCATCATTTTCCTAGCAAACTGGCCCTGTTCGAGGCCGTCTTCATGCGCTGTCAAGACGATGCGACCGCGCAGATCGACAAGGCGCTCAAGGCATCCCGCGACCCGTGGGAGCGTGCGCAAATCGGTCTGCGCACGTTCCTCAATACCTGCCAACAGCCCAACTACCGCCGCATCTGCCTTCAGGAGGCACCGGTGGCCCTCGGGCATGAACGTTGGCAGGAGGCCGAACGCGAATCGTCATACGGACTCGTCGAACGCATCGTGAGTGACCTGCTCGACGACCGCGGTCGCGAAAAAGAACTCGCCGAAACATTCGGTGTCATCTTTTATGGTGCGATGCGCACCGCTGGCGAGTTCGTGGCCGACGCTGCCGACCCGGTGCAGGCTAGCTCAGACGTCGAGACAGTTATCGGTTCCATTCTCGTCGGTCTTCGCTTGAGACCGACGCTTGACGAGGACGAAAACAGCGACGACAGCGAGCAGACCGAAGTCTCCACCCGCACCGTTAAGAACCAAAAATAGGTCAGTTGACCGACACGTTGCCATCGCCCTTGGGTACCAGCTCGATCCAGACATTGCCCGGCTCGACTTTCACCGAAGCACCTGACTTGTCCTTCATGGTGATGATTGAGTCCAGACCCTTCTTTTCCCAGGTGCCTTCAGTCACCGTGTCGCCATGGAACAGAAACATCGCGCCGCTGCCGTCAAAAACGGTCTCGGGCACGCTGTTGCCCGCCGGGTCGCGATAGCCGGCATCGCCGACCTTCGAAAACAGAACGACCATCGTGTCTGCCTTGAACTCCTTGTCGGAGATGCCGTTCGTGCGTGACCACTTGCCATCCTTGAAGCTCCACTGCGTGGTGCTTGACCGCGAGAATCGGACGGCGGCCGACGTTGCCTTCTTGGGCTTCGTGGCGGGTTCGGCGCTCGGTGCTGCACTTGAATCTGACTTCTTGCTGGCTGACTTCTTGCTGGCTGACTTCTTGCTGGCCCAGGTGAAATAGGGACCCGGAATCTTCGTGGCGTTTCGTCCCTTTAACAGTGTTTGCACATTGATAGTGCGGTTGTAAGGGCGGCTCTTCGCCGGATCGGAACTGAATCCCTTGGCGCCAGCGTCCTCGGAATGGAATTTAATGCCCGCGGCCTTGATGCGCTTGTTTGTTTTCGGTGCGCCACCGGAGGCGACAAGCTCCGCATTGACCGGCGACGCAATACCGATATCGGTTGCCCGAGCCGACCGGACTGGCCCAACGCGGTCCGGAGTGTTCGAATAATAAAATGCCGCAAGACGGGTAAGGCCGCCCTCGACGAGTTCTTCCACGACGAGGTCGGCCTTGTTGACTCCATGTTGCGGATTCGCCGACGCGGTGTTGTCGATCTTGGTCACCACGATCGGTCGGTCAGGGCGCCCCGCCGACATGGTGCGGCCCGTCAACGGTGACATCTCGACAAGCTTTTCGCTGGATTTTTTGGATGCCGGATCCGGGTCGTCGGCCGATTTGGGCGATGAGCAAGCGGAAAGGGCCAAAAGGGCAGCAGCGAACGCCGCAACAAAACGAAACTTCATGGCGCCCAGTGTGCCTCACCGGACCAGAAGTTCTTCGAAGTGGCCCCGCGACCGCTTTAGGCCGTCGGTGATGCCAGTTCGTCGAAGATGCCTGCCAACGTGAAGTCCCGATCGGTGATACCGCCTTCGTCGTGACTCGTGAGGCGCACATCGACCACGTTGTAGACGTTGGACCATTCAGGGTGGTGGTTCATCGCATCGATCTGGCGCGAAGCCTGGACCATGAAAGCCATCGCGGCCGGAAATCCCTCGAACTTAAACTCTCGGTGCAGCGCACCGTCTTCGACGGTCCAGTCGTGGTGCTTTTCTAGGCGTTCATTGATTTCTTCTTCATTGAGGGCACTCATACCTCAAGATTAGCCCGCTTGTGGGCAACGGCAAGGCCGATGATCATTGGTGCCACCGGTCATCAACGGCACCTGTGTCTGTGGTCCGATGTGCAAACGACAGCCGCTGTGCCGCCGCCGCGGCGCACGGGCTCGGCGGCGGCTGTCATATTGCCACGCCGGTCGACCTCAACGCCGGCGGCTGCTCCGATCTCGGCAAGCGACGTGAAGGCATCGCCTGACGGCTTGAGCAGGTGTCCGTACGGCTCCAAGGCGTCCTGATATCGCCCAATGAATTCAGGCTCGGCGGTGACCGCCTCGGTGTTGCGCTGCGAGGCCCGCGGCGCGGTGATCGCAGCCGGAAGGCTCATGTCTAGGTCGATCCGGTTCATGAGAATCTGCAACACCGTGGTGATGATTGTCGAACCGCCCGGCGACCCAATCACCAGGCGCACATTGCCGTCCTTGGTGACAATCGTTGGTGCCATCGACGAACGCGGTCGCTTGCCGGCCTCAATGCGGTTGGGGTCCTTAGCGTCATACACGGCGGTGAAGTCGGTCAACTCATTGTTGAGCAAGAAGCCGCGCCCAGGCACCACGAAGCCTGAGCCGCCGGTCTGCTCATTGGTGAGTGTGTAGGCCACGGCATTGCCGCGCCGGTCGACGACCGACAGGTGCGTGGTGGAGACATTTTCAGTATCGGCTGCTTCGTCATGATTTTGAGTCGTGCAGTCGTTGCCGCTGCCGCTGAGCGCACCGGCTTGGACCGGCTTGTCTGCAGCGTGGTCCGGGTCGATGTTGCAGGCCCTTGAGTCAGCGAAACTTTGGCTCAAAAGGCGTTTGGTCGGCACGTCCACATAATCGGGGTCCCCGACGTATGCGCCACGATCGGCGAAAGCCAGCGCGGATGCTTCGAAATAGAGATGAAGTGCTTGGGCGACATCACCTTTGCCGAGCTGGAAGTTTTCAAGGATGTTGAGCGCTTCGCCGACGGTCGTGCCCCCTGAGGACGATGGCGGCATGCCATAGACGTTGAAGCCCCGGTAGCCGACCTTTGTCGGCGCACGGTCAACGACCTTGTACTTGGCGAGGTCCCTTGCCGTCATGGAGCCCGGTGGCACCGGCAGATCGGTGTCTTCGGACTTCGGCGGACGCTGGACCGTCCTGGCGATTTCTTTGGCGAGCGGTCCGCGATAGAAAGCCTGCGGGCCGCGTTTGCCGATCAGGTTGAGGGTCTTGGCGAGGTCGCGGTTGCGAAGCCGTGAACCGACCTTCGGTGCATCTCCCCCGCGCAGATAGATCTTGGCGGTGCTGGGGAACGCGGCGAAACGTTCGGCGTTGTCGAGGGTCTGGTTGCGGAACGTCTCATCGACGGTGAATCCCTTGCGAGCCAGCTGGATCGACGGTTTGAGAGCCTTGCGCAGTGAGGTGCTCCCCCAACGGTCGAGCGCCTCATCCCAGGTGGCCAGGGTGCCCGGCACACCCACGGCGACTCCGCTCGTCACGAGTTCGGGGGTAAACCGATAGGGCTTACCGGTTTCGGGATCGACGAAGGCATCGTGCGTGATGCCCGCCGGTGCGGTTTCGCGGCCGTCGATCGTTTCGACGCGCCCGCTCTTGGCATCGAAGTGCACAAAATAGCCGCCGCCACCGATACCGGCGCTGTAGGGCTCACTGACACCCAGAGCCGACGCCATCGCGACCGCAGCATCGGTGGCGTT
>JBBSRT010000157.1:0-4058 GCA_038242765.1 Propionibacteriales bacterium | reverse complement strand
TGTGGTCGAAGTTAATTGGTTGACCACTGGTCGCCCGGGCATCATTGGCGGGATTGGGCTGTACGCGGCACTGTCCGTCGGGCTCAAAGTTCCAAGATGATGGTCATCGGCCCGTCGTTGGTCAGACTCAGTTGCATGTCAGCGCCGAAGACCCCTTCGGGGACCTGGGCGCCGAGGCTCTGCAACGCTTGGCAAAATATGTGATAGATCGGCTCGGCGACGTCGCCGGGCGCTGCTGCGGCCCACGTCGGTCGGCGTCCCTTGCGCGCATCGCCATACAAAGTGAACTGGCTGACCACCAAGATGTCCGCGCCGGCTTCCTCGGCTGACTGCTCATCACGCAAGATGCGCAATCGCCAGATTTTCGCCGCGAGCTTGGCCGCCTGATTGGCATCGTCGTCATGGGTAACGCCAAGCAGCACCACGATGCCGGTGCCGATCTGACCGACCGTCTCACCTGCGACGTCGACGCGTGCCTGGGTGACTCGTTGGACGACAGCGCGCATGGGTTGAGAGTAGACGAGCACTCAAACCGTTGCCGACAGAGATGATCGCGTCGGAGGTCATCAGTCCAACTGAGCGCCGTGTGGACCGCTGCGGCACCGGCGCGACGGGTTGGCGGCTTCGGTCCCGTCCACACGCGGCCCGAAGACCCGTTCGTCACGGGTCGATAGAGTGGCGGCATGGCCTTCGAGATCCCGTCCGACCTGCATGCTGACCTGATGCCGTTCGCTTGGCTGCTGGGCAACTGGCATGGCAACGGTAAGGGTGACTATCCGACGATCGAGGGGTTCGAATATGAACAGGACCTCATATTCGCTCACGACGGCCGCCCATTTTTGCACTACTTCAGCCAGTCGTGGATCACCGATGACAAAGGCGAACGGCTGCGCCCCGGCGCCATCGAAACGGGTTTCGTGCGCCCCGGCAAAGACGGCAACGTTGAGTTGCTACTCGCCCACAACACCGGCTTTGCCGAGATTTGGTATGGCACCGTCGACGGTCCGCGCCTCACCCTCGCCACCGATGTGGTCGCCCGCACCGAGACGGCGAAGGAATACACCGCCGGACAACGCATGTATGGCCTCGTCGAAGGCAACCTGATGTATGCCTACGACATGGCCGCCGAGAACCAACCAATGCAATCACACCTGTGGGGACAGCTTGCCCGTGTCTAGTCCATCGCTGACCAGTCCGCTGCTCAAGGTCCATGGCGCCGTCGAGGCCGATGCTCCCGATGCGGGCATCGCCGCCCACTACGGCGCGATTGTTGCCGAACAGCGCAAACTCATCGACGGCGGAACTTTTGTGGATCTGTCGAACCGCGATGTGATCACTGTCGTCGGCGCCGATCGGCTGAGTTTGCTGCATTCGCTCACCACGCAATATTTTGAGGGCCTAGCACCCCATACGGCAACCGAGGCGCTGATCCTCTCGCCGCAGGGCAGAGTCGAACACGCATTCGCCGGGTACGACGACGGCGAGACCTTCTGGGCGCATACCGAGCCGGCTACTGGCGCAGGCGTTGTGGCGTTCCTCGAATCGATGAAGTTCATGCTGCGGGTCGACATAGCGCTGGTGACTGACCAGTGGGCCGTTCTCGGCTTGCCGGGACAGTCATACGAAATCGTGGCCCGTGACTCCCTTGCCGATCAGCCCGCACGGCTTGGCGATCCGGTCGGGATGTGGGCGTGGGAAGCGTTGCGCATCGAGGCCGGCAGGCCTCGGCTCGGCCTCGACACCGACGACAAGGCAATCCCCAACGAGATGGGTTGGATTCCTTCGGCGGTGCATCTGGAGAAGGGTTGTTATCGCGGGCAGGAGACCGTTGCACGGGTGCACACACTCGGGCGGCCACCCCGACGGTTGGTGCTGCTGCATCTGGATGGCACGGCCGAACACATGCCACTGCACGGCAGCGCGGTCGAACTTGACGGTAAACAGGTCGGCTTCGTCGGATCCTCGGCGCGCCACCACGAGCTCGGGCCCATCGCGTTGGCGATGGTCAAACGCAAAATCGATGTCGATGCCACTTTGATGGCCGACGGCGTGCCCGCAAACCAGGAAGTGATCGTCGACCCCGAGGTCGGTCTGCACGCGCGCCCCAAGATGCGCTGAAGGTGCACTGTTTGAATGCATCCCAAGCGATCCGAAGAGTCGAAAGGAGGAGACGTCGTGCCTAAGTTTGCGATTTTGAGCGTCTGCACCGCGAACATCTGCCGATCACCGCTGATCCAGATGCGGCTCCGCGACCGACTCGACCTCGATGCCTTCGACATCTCCAGCGCCGGCATCATGGGATGGGACCGCAAGCCGATGGATCCGGGCGCAGCCGCAGAACTTGAGCGGCTGGGATCCAGTCCCGCCGATTTCCGGTCACGCCCCATCACGCCCTCCATCGCCAAGGGCGCCGATTTGATCCTTACCGCCACCAAGGAACACCGCTCGGCAGTTCTCGAGATGAGCCCCGGCTCGTTGCGGCGTGCTTTCACCTTGCTCGAATTTGCCGCACTGGTCGAGCAATGCGAAGCCGACGACCTTAGCGCCTTGGTGCGCGAGGCGGCGCAAAAACGTAGCCTCGGACCCGCTGACGCCGACGTCATGGATCCCTACCGCCAAGGCGGCGACATCCACGCCCGTGTCGCCGAGCAGATCGAGGCCGCCGTGGGCCGCATTGCCGCGGTGCTCAACCGCATCACCGCGACGTGAGCCGTACGAGTCTTATTTCGCTCGTACGTAGGAACGCAATTTTTTGGCGACCGCCTCCATCCCGGAGGCTCGCGGATGCAGCAGGATCCCATCGCCCTTTGCGGCGGTGACGCCGTTGACCCACGCGGACTCGCCAGCGCATGCATCATGACCGGTCGACATCGACCGTAATGAGACGAAGTCGGCTCCGGCGTCCTGGGCCGCTGTCTTGAGGGTGCTGTCAAGGTCGGCTTCGACGGTGGCTGCCATTTTGAGTTCGTCGGGGTTGACCGGAATCTCTGGACACCGGCCGGTGCCCGGCAGGATGCGCAGATAGCCGACCAGGAGCACTCGAGCCTTCGGCGCTCGCGCCTTGACGGACTTGAGGGTTTTGGCGACGTTGCGTTCTGTGGTGGTCAGCAGCGCCGGCACGGTGGTGAGAGTCGACCGGCATGCCGCGGGGGCACTGCTCCGCGCGAAGAAACAGCCGTAGACGAGTTTGGCTGTCAGTCCCGAATCGTTGCCGCCGATGCCGATCGTGACTAGGTCGGTGTCGGCGTCGACGGCGTTGAGCTGAGCGGCGACTTTCTGCTGGCCCGGCGGTGTCGATGATTCCAACACGTCTTTGGTGGTCGCTCCGCCACAGCTGACGTCGACAAAAGAATCTGCGTTGAGATCTTTGGCAAGCAACGCCGGATAGTTGCGGTTGGAGCGTTGGCACGCCGTCGTCGTGGTCGCGATGCCGCCGCCTGCAACGAATGAGTCACCGAGAGCAACATATTTGAAGTCGGTCTTCGGAGCTGGAGTCGAAGACGTCGCCGGAGTCGGAGACATCGCCGGAGTGGCAGCCGAAGAGGTGGACGGAGCCGGGTTTCCGCATGATGACAGCAACAGAGCCGTGGCAGCAATGACTGCAGCGAAGAGTCGGTGGTAGGCCGGTGCGCTCATGCCCAAAAGGTTAGCGCGGCGTGTGGACTCGTCGCGCGACGAATATTTGAGCGAGCAACTATAGGTAGAGCATTGGGAATGCATGACGTGTTCAATTGGCGCCGCCGGGACCGATAGACTGGGGGCCTCATGACTGACGACTCTCCCGAGGTCACCTTCGCCGAACTCGGCATTGATGATCGCATCCTTCACGCCCTTTCCGATCTCGGCTACGAAACGCCGTCCCCGATCCAAGCCACCACGATCCCGCCCCTGATGGCGGGCAACGATGTCGTCGGCCTCGCGCAGACCGGCACCGGCAAGACTGCCGCCTTTGCAATCCCGATCCTCAACCGGCTCGACGTGAGCCGCAAGGAGACGCAGGCACTGGTGCTCGCACCGACCCGTGAGCTCGCGTTGCAGGTCGCCGAAGCGTTCGCCGC
>JBBSRT010000156.1:0-4063 GCA_038242765.1 Propionibacteriales bacterium | reverse complement strand
GCGCCCAGTTCAAAATCCGCAACGTCAACCGTACGGTCGGCACGATGCTGGGCCATGAGATCACCAAGCGATACCGCGGTGAAGGCCTGCCCGAGAACACGATCGATCTGACCTTCATCGGTGCCGCAGGCCAATCGTTCGGTGCTTTCATCCCCGCGGGCCTCACGTTGCGGCTCGAAGGCGAAGGCAACGACTATGTGGGTAAAGGACTTTCCGGCGGGCGAATCATTGCCAGGCCGCCACGTGATGCCGAGTTCGCCGCCGAAGCGCAGATCATCGCCGGCAACGTGATCGGCTACGGCGCGACAGGCGGCGAAATCTATTTGCGTGGCCGAGTTGGCGAACGTTTCTGTGTGCGCAACTCCGGCGCGACGGCCGTCGTCGAAGGCGTTGGCGACCACGCATGCGAATACATGACCGGCGGAACCGTCGTCATCCTGGGGGAGACCGGTCGCAATGTGGCAGCCGGGATGAGTGGCGGCACCGCCTACGTCCTCAACCTCGACGAATCGCTCGTCAACGCCGACATGGTCGAATTGCTGCCCGTTGAGGCCAAATCAAGCGCAACGCTGCAGGCCGTCATACAAAAACACTACGAGGAGACCGGATCGGCCGTGGCTGCGCAACTATTGGGCGACTGGGACTCCTCGGCGAGCCGGTTCACCCAGATTGTGCCCGTCAACTATCGCAAAGTGCTCGAAGCGCGTGCAGCCGCCGAAGATGCCGGCCTCAGCGACGAAGAGACGACCGCAGCAATGATGGAGGTGGCAGCCCGTGGCTGACCCGCGCGGATTCATGAAAACACCCCGCCAGGAGGCAACCCGCCGTCCCGTCGAGGAACGAGTCAACGACTGGAACGAGGTCTATCCCGGTGGCATTGGCCATGCGCTGTTGCCGATCATCGGCGACCAGGCCGGACGCTGCATGGATTGTGGCATCCCGTTTTGTCTCAATGGGTGTCCGCTTGGCAATCTGATCCCCGAATGGAACGACCTCGTATGGCGCGACGATTGGGACGATGCGATTGACCGACTGCATGCAACCAACAACTTCCCCGAATTCACCGGCCGGCTGTGCCCGGCACCGTGCGAAACCTCCTGTGTCGTGGCGATCAACAAGGAGGCCGTAACCATCAAAAACGTCGAAGTCTCCATCATTGACAAGGCGTGGGACAAAAACAATGTTCGCCCCGAGACGCCCGAATGGCTCACCGGCAACACGGTCGCCGTCGTCGGATCGGGACCGGCCGGGCTTGCCGCGGCTCAGCAGTTGACACGTGCGGGCCATACGGTGGCGGTCTATGAACGTGACGAGGCGCCCGGCGGTTTGCTTCGCTATGGCATCCCGGAGTTCAAGATGGAGAAAATCCATGTTGACCGTCGAATCAAGCAGATGGAAACCGAAGGCACGGTTTTCCGCAGTGGTATCGCGGTCGGTGAGACTTTGACCGGACCGCAGCTGCGCGAACGTTATGACGCCGTGGTGTTGGCGATCGGTTCGACACTGGGACGCGACCTGCCGATCACCGGCCGAGAATTAGGCGGTATCCACCAGGCAATGGAATATTTGCCGCAATCGAACAGGGCTGTCCTGGGTCAGGCCGTTGCCAATCAGATCGTTGCAACGGACAAGGACGTCGTCATCATCGGCGGTGGCGACACCGGCGCCGACTGTCTGGGCACCGCGATCCGCCAAAAGGCGCGGTCGGTGACCCAGCTCGAGATCATGCCTCAACCCGGCGACGAACGCTCCGATGCCCATCCGTGGCCGACCTATCCGATGATCTATCGGGTGTCGTCGGCGCACCAGGAGAGCGGTGAACGCGTTTATGCCGTCTCGACCAAGGAGTTCCTGGGCGATGACAGCGGCAACGTTCGCGCGCTGCAGCTCGTGGAGGTGGAGGCCGGCAGTTTCGATGAGATCGCCGGAACCGAACGCGAAATCCCTGCCCACCTCGTGCTGCTGGCGATGGGGTTCACCGGTCCGCAACGCGTCGGGTTGGTCAACCAGCTCGGTGTTGACCTCGACGAACGCGGCAACATCGCCCGCGACGACGACTACATGTCCAGCATCGATGGGGTGTTCGTTGCCGGCGATGCCGGTCGCGGTCAGTCACTTATCGTATGGGCGATCGCCGAAGGACGCGGTTGCGCGGCCGGAGTCGATGCCTACCTGTGCGGTTCGACGACGTTGCCGGTGCCGATCGCGCCGACGACACGTCCGCTGGTCGTGTGACGTCACGATAGGGTGGGGGCGTGCGTAGAGCAAAGATCGTTTGTACCCTCGGCCCAGCCACCGAAAGCTACGAACAGGTCCTCCACTTGGCCAAGTCGGGTATGGACGTCGCGCGACTCAACATGAGCCACGGCACTCGCGAGGTGCACGAAAGCGTGTATGACCGGGTGCGTGCGGCCACCGACGAGGTCGGCAAGGCGATCGCCGTATTCGCCGACCTGCAGGGTCCCAAGATCCGGCTCGGCACCTTCGCCGATGGTCCGGTGGCCCTTGACCGTGGCGCATCGTTCACGATCACCACCGACGATGTGGTCGGGGATGTCAACCGGTGCTCCACCACCTATAAGGGGCTCACTGGCGACGTGTTGCCCGGCGACCAGATCCTGATTGACGATGGTCGCATCCGGCTTCGGGCCCTTGAGGTCACCGGCACCGACGTTATCACCCAGGTGGAGATCGCTGGCATCGCTAGCAACCACAAGGGCATTAACCTTCCCGGTGTCGAAGTCAGCGTGCCGGCGATGAGCGAAAAGGACGTCGACGATCTGCGTTGGGCACTGCGCATCGGCTGCGACTTCATCGCGCTGAGCTTCGTGCGTTCAGGCGCAGACGCTGAGGATGTGCGCGCGATTATGCGTGAAGAAGGAATCCTGCGGCCCATCATCGCAAAGATCGAGAAGCCCCAGGCGGTCGCAAACCTGGACGAGATCATCGACGCATTCGACGGGCTCATGGTGGCGCGCGGCGACCTCGGCGTCGAACTGCCGCTCGAGGACGTGCCGATCGTGCAGAAGCAAATCATTCAAAAGGCGCGCAGAAATGCCAAACCGGTGATCGTGGCCACCCAGATGCTCGAATCCATGATCAGTGCGCCGCGGCCCACCCGTGCCGAAGCCTCCGATGTGGCCAACGCGGTCCTCGATGGCGCCGATGCCGTGATGCTTTCGGGGGAGACCAGCGTGGGGGACTACCCCTTCGAAGCGGTCCACACCATGGCGCGAATCATCGAATCGACCGAAGAGCATGGCCTGCCGATGATGGCGGCTTTCACGTGGAAGCCCCAGACCCGCAGCGGGGTGATCTGCCGCGCCGCAGCAGAGGTCGCCGAAGCCGTCGACTCCAAATATTTGGTCGCGTTCACCACATCGGGTGATTCGGCCCGCCGTATGACGCGCTATCGATCGCGGGTTCCGGTCCTCGCGTTCACCCCCGATCCAGTTGTGCGCTCCCAATTGGCGTTGAGCTGGGGCATCGAAACATTCCAGGTCGACTACGTGACTCACACCGATCAGATGGTGCTGCAGGTTGACAAGATGCTGCTCGAAACGGGCCGCTGTGTCGAAGGCGACCTCGTGGTCATCGTGGCCGGTTCGCCGCCGGGGATTCCGGGTTCGACCAATGCGTTACGGATCCACCGCATGGGGGATGCGATCAACAAGGTCGCGCCCGCATACCAAGAAGTCGACATCTGACCGTCGAGTTCGTCCGCTGAGTGTGCCGGGTGCGGGACTTGAACCCGCACATCCTTTCGGACAATGGTGTTTGAGACCATCGCGTCTGCCAATTCCGCCCACCCGGCTGAGGTGCTGCAGTCGCAAGCCACTGCATGGCAACCGGATAACCTTCTCACGTGACTTCTGCCGAACACGCATCGACCCCCGCCCCCAGAGTGCTGATTGCCGAGGACGAAGCGCTCATGAGGATGGACCTGGCCGATATGCTCACCGACGAGGGGTATGTCGTCGTCGCTCAGGCTGCCAACGGTGCAGAAGCTGTTGCGATGGCTTACGCGCACCGGCCGGATCTGGTGATGATGGATGTGCAGATG
>JBBSRT010000155.1:0-4088 GCA_038242765.1 Propionibacteriales bacterium | reverse complement strand
TCGATCTCGGCCGCGGCTCCCAGTCGATAGGCATCGACGTGGACCAGCGGCGGGCCACCTCGCAGTGAAGGGTGTGTTCGTGCGATCACGAAGGTCGGCGAGGTGATCGGTCCTCGCACACCCAGACCTTCGCCGATTCCTTGGGTGAGGGTTGTCTTGCCCGCCCCGAGTTCCCCACTCATCACTAAGAGGTCGCCGCGACGCAACAGCGATGCAAGCCGTCCGCCGAAAGCGTGGGTGTCCTCTGCCGTGGGAAGTTCACGCGCGAGCCATAACGTCTTGCCGAGCTCGATCAGCGGCCCATCCTGGCCGACGGGGCAATAAAGGCGGTGCGTCCAGAAACGGTTCGTGGCCGGTAATTCCTCGCGTACGTACAACCAAATGCCGTCCTTGCCGCGCTCTTCGGCGATATCTTCAGCGACACCGACCATCGCCGAGGCTATGCCGCGGGCCTGGATGTCGGGATCGACACTGACACGACGCAAGCCAAGCGAACCGAGCCGCGACTCATCGAACAACATGGCTCCGATCGGCTTGTCTCGGCGGGTGGCAAGCAAACCGCCGGCGGTGTCAAGCACCGCACGCACTGAGTCGACCGTCTCGTCAATCGCCGTCGATGGTGGATCGAGCACCTGCCTGGCACCGAACGACTTGTGGATGACGGCCACCACGGCTTCGGCATGCTCGGCGCGAGCTTCGATGACATTGAGAGCGGTCATGAGCTGTCATCCAGGATGGTCGCGATTGCGCCGGTGACCACCTCGTGCTCTTCGAACATCACCATGTGGCCGGTGTCCTCAACCTCGATGAGTTCTGCTCCGGTAATCAATTCGGCGAGTTTGCGGCCGTGGTGTATGGGTGCCAGAAGATCCTTGGTGCCACTGATGACGAAGACGTGGTCGACGGCGATCGTTTCGAGTGCGGCATACAGGTCAAGATTGACGAATAGCGGATAAAAGTCGAGCAACACGTGCGACGAATTCTTCAGGATCATCTCCTCGGCCATGCTGATGTATCGCCCATCGGCATGGGGTCCGAGCCCCAATCTCCGCAACACCGCGTAGGAGTTCAGGGTGCGACCTGCGTCGAGCAGGAAGGCGGTGCGCGCAATCACCGGTCGCAAGTAGCGGAAGGCAGTGTTGCCTCGCATCAGTTTGCCGGCACCGGTGGCGCAAAGCACGATGCCCTTAACCCGATCGTTGACGATCTCAGGGAATTGCGCAGCCAAACCCATGATGGTCATGCCGCCCATTGAGTGGCCGACAAGGACGAGATCACCCTTGGGCGCGCACTCCTGGATCACCGACCTGAGATCGCGGCTGAGCTGTTCGATCGTGGTATCGCTTGCTGCTGATCGTCCGGACGCCCCATGGGAGCGGTGATCGAAGAACACCATTCTGACCTTGCCGCGCAACGCTGCACGTTGAAAGTGCCAGCTGTCGAGACTGCACATCCAGCCGTGGACGAAGATGATGGTCGGCTGGTCATCGGGTCCCTCGTCGACCTCGACATTGAGCGCCACGCCGTCGCTGGCGATGACCGTGCGTCGGGGCGAATGCACCGAGCCGAATGGGATGTCGTCGCCGCGCCGCAGGATTCGTTCGTGGCGCTGGCGGTCACTGAAAAGTTTGGCCGATGTCGCGGCAACGACCGCGGCGCCAGCCGCACCCGCGAGGAGTCGAAGAGTGCTCATCGTTGTCCTCTGTAGGTGCGTGCGATGCGGCCGCCCAGACGCGTCGTTATTTCGTAGGTAACGGTGCCGGCGGCGCGCGCCCAGTCGGCAACGGTGGGCTCACCTGCATCGCCGGTCCCAAAGACCGTCACCTCGTCGCCGACTTCGACAGGCCGGTCGCCGAGGTCGATGACGAACTGGTCCATACAGATGATGCCTGCCACCGGCGCCCGGGCACCCGCGCATTGGACCTGACCGCGGTTGGATGCGCTACGCAGGATCCCTTCGCCATAACCGATCGGCACCAGACCGACGGTAGTCTCGTGCTCCGTAACATAGGTGTGACCGTAAGAGACGCCGCTGCCTGCCGGTAGACGTTTAACCGCAGCAAGTCGCGCCCGCAATGTCATCACCGGCTTCAGCGGGCAGTCGAACTCCAGACCGAGAGCCGGGGTCAGTCCGTATGAGGCGATGCCCACGCGCACCATGTCCAAATGTGCGCTGGGGCGGGTCAACGTTGCAGCCGAGTTGGACAAATGCTTTTGCAGGTTGTCCAGACCGGCTGCCCCGGCCTCGCCGACCGCCGTGGCAAAGGCCGCTTCCTGAGCATCGTTAGCGGGGCTGGATGGCTCGTCGGCGCAGGCAAAATGTGACCAAATGCCGGTGATCTGCGCATTTCCAGACCGATTCGCAGCAGCGGCAGCCTCGACCAGTTGCGGCCATTGCTGCACCGAGGCGCCGTTGCGCGAAAGCCCGGTGTCGATCTTCAGCTGCACGCGGGGTCTGGCCTCAGATCCGGCGGAGACGATCTCCGCAAGTTGCTCGACACTCGATGCGGTCACCTCGATGCCGCTGTCGATCGCTTCGGCGAAATTGGCGCCCGGACTCGCCAGCCAGCACAAAATGTCGCCGCTGTCACCGTCGGCACGCAGCAGCCGAGCCTCGTCAAGGGTGGCGACACCCAGCCATGGGATGTCGACATCGCGTGCTGCTTTCGCGCACTGGATCATGCCGTGGCCATAAGCGTCTGCTTTGACGACGGCCATGGTCTGCGCCGAGGCGGCGCAAGCGGCCAGAGCGACCAGATTGCTTCGGTAGGCGTCCAGGTCGATGATGGCTTCGGCTTGGGGCATGGGCGTCATACGTCTGACCCGCCGGCGAGAAGGTCGGTGATGATCGCAGGCATCGCCGCTGCCACGTCGCACGCGGTGATCGGGCCGCCGCCACTTGCGCGCTGGGCGGCAGCACCGTGCACGAACGCGGCCACCACACCGGCGAGGTGCGGGTCGGCGCCGGCGGCCAGCAGCGATCCAGCGAAGCCTGCGAGCACATCACCAGAACCGGCGGTGGCCAACCACGGCGTGCCGGTCAGATTGACGCCGGTGGTCCTCCCCGCTGTCGCGATGAGCGTCCGCCGTCCTTTGAGTAGCACCGTGGCATTCCATCTGCGAGCTGCTGCTTCGACGTGGCGCAGCGGGTCAGCCTCGACTTCCTCGCGGCTGGTCTGCATCATCGCGGCCAGCTCGCCGGCATGCGGAGTGAGCAGCGCCGGTGTTGCAAAGGTGTCGGGACTGTGGACGAGGGCATCTGCGTCGACGAGCACGGGCACACCGTCGGCCAGGGCTGTCCGCAAATGGTCACCGGCATCTGCCCCCGCACCCGAGCCGACCGCCCAAGCTTGGACCCGGCCCTTGGCGGCGACAACCTCGGGAGCGCGATCAACGACCCGTCGACCCAGCTCTTCGGTGCCCACGAAGCGCACCATGCCGCAGAGACCGCTTTGTGCGCCCGCAACACACAGGTGCGCGGCTCCGGCGTATTCGGTCGATCCGGCCGCTATAGCGACAACGCCGCGCGAATATTTCTGCCCGGTTCGCTGCGGCGCGAGCCGGCGTAACGCTACCGCGCAGTCACCTCGTTGGAACGCCTCAAGGCGAGGCTCGGGGAGCAGCATCCCCAATCCGATATCGACAAGGTCAGGCACGCCGACAATGATGTTGGCAGCCGGATCGATCAGCGATGAGACCTTGTAGGTACCGAACGTCACCACGGCATCAGCGGGCATGAAGATTTTCCGAAGACGAGGATCGTCAGCGGCAACCCCGCTGGGCACATCGACAGAGACAACGCTCAAAGTTGATTGGCGCAGCCATGACGCCCCTCGAGCCGCCACCCCCTGCAGGCCGGCCCGCGCGCCGATGCCAAGCACACCGTCGAGAGCGACGTCGTATCCCTCAGGTGTCTCGACTATCTTGACGCCAGCCGCGAGCGCGGCGGCGAGGCCGGCCCCATGGGCCCGGCCCGGGTCGACAAGGCAGACATCAGTATGGATGCCAGCGCGGCGCAACAGTCCCGCTGCAAACAATGCGTCGCCGCCATTGTTGCCGGTGCCGATCAATGCGATCACGCGCTCGTC
>JBBSRT010000154.1:0-4101 GCA_038242765.1 Propionibacteriales bacterium | reverse complement strand
GCATCATCTTGTGGGTTCTTGGATCCATGGATCGTGGCGTAGGCGGACGAAAGCATTACTTCTAGCCGTGCACGGCACTGATTGATCAGTGCTGACTACACGAATGCTCCGCCCGGTGATTCGTGCGGAGCATTCGTATATCCTCAATTGAACACCGAAACTTCAGGAGCCTCACCATGCCCCAAACCGTACGTGGAGTCATCTCGCGAGCGAAGAATGCTCCGGTGACCGTCGAAAACATCATCGTTCCTGATCCGGGGCCGGGCGAGGTCGTGGTCGACATAGCGACATGCGGCGTCTGCCATACCGACCTTGCCTACCGCGAAGGCGGCATCAACGACGAGTTTCCGTTCCTGCTCGGCCACGAGGCCGCCGGCATCGTCGAGTCGGTGGGGGCCGGTGTCGAAGACGTTGAAGTCGGCGACTTCGTCGTCCTCAACTGGCGAGCGGTTTGCGGCCAGTGCCGGGCATGCTTGCGCGGCAAGTCTTGGTATTGCTTCAACACCCACAACGCGAAACAAAAGATGACCCTTGAAGACGGCACCGAACTCACCGCTGCACTCGGCATCGGAGCCTTCGCTGACAAGACATTGGTCGCATCCGGTCAGTGCACCAAGGTCGATCCGGATGCCTCGCCGGCAGCGGTCGGCCTGCTGGGTTGCGGCGTCATGGCCGGCGTCGGTGCAGCAATCAACACCGGCAACGTGACGCGCGGCGACTCGGTCGCTGTTATCGGCTGCGGTGGCGTCGGCAACGCTGCCATCGCCGGCGCACGCCTCGCGGGAGCCGCTAAAATCATCGCCATCGACCTCGATGCCAAAAAGCTCGAATGGGCGAGGGGTATCGGCGCAACCCACACGGTCGACGCGAGCAGTGCTGACGTCGTCGAAGCGGTCAAGTCGCTCACCGACGGCAACGGAGCCGATGTGGTCATCGACGCGGTCGGCCGGCCAGAGACATGGAAGCAGGCGTTTTATGCCCGCGACCTGGCCGGAACCGTCGTCCTCGTCGGCGTACCGCACCCCGACATGGTCCTCGAAATGCCGCTGCTTGACTTCTTCTCGCACGGTGGCAGCCTCAAATCCAGCTGGTACGGCGATTGTCTGCCCAGCCGCGACTTCCCGATGCTCGTCGACCTTTATCAGCAGGGCCGCTTCGACCTTGACGCTTTTGTCACCGAGACGATCGGTATCGACGACGTCGAGGCAGCGTTCGAAAAGCTGCATAGCGGGGACGTCTTGCGATCGGTGGTCAAGCTGTGAGCGCCTCCGTTGAAAAAATCGTCACGTCGGGACAGTTTTGTCTCGACGGCGGTTCATGGGATGTCGACAACAACGTATGGCTGGTCGGTGATGAGCGCGAAGTCGTGATCATCGATGCGCCGCATGAAGCGGCGCCCATTGTCGAAGCGATCGACGGGCGCACCGTCAAAGCGATCATCTTGACCCATGGGCACAACGACCACATCAACGCCGCGGTTGATTTGTCGTCGGCAACTTCGGCGCCGATTTGGTTTCCTAGCGCCGACCGGATGCTTTGGGACGCGGTGCACGCCGTCGAACCCGATCACGACTTGGTCGAAGGTACCGTCTTCGAAGTCGCCGGAACGACGTTGCAGGCGATCCATACGCCCGGACACTCTCCGGGCAGCATGTGCCTGTATTCGGCCGATCTGGAGATGGTGTTCAGCGGTGACACGCTTTTCAAAGGCGGGCCGGGGGCGACAGGTCGCTCATACTCGGACTTCGACACGATCATCGATTCCATCAAGTCGCGGCTGTTCACCTTGCCGACCGCGACGGTGGTGAATACCGGCCACGGCGATTCGACCACGATCGGAGCCGAGGCTCCTCAGCTCGCGGAATGGATCACGCGCGGCTGAAACCATCGCCGGTCGCTGCGGCCGGACTTAGGATCGCAGCCACTCTTCGTTGCAAGTCGGTTAAGTCCGTTTCGGCGGCGCCCCGATCGTGTTACTTTCAACACAGGCGCGGCCTCGATATGCGTCACCGGCGGGTTCGACCCGTGTCACTTTTCGAAGATGGAGTAGCCGATGTTGAGGAAGCGGATTCTCGCGCTTGCAAGTGTGGCCGCGATGACCGTGTCGCTGGCGGCGTGCGGCGGCGGCAGCGATGACGGAGGTGGGTCCTCGGATCTGGGTGAATCGTGGGTCCTAGGGACGACGGACAAGGTGACGTCACTCGACCCGGCCGGGGCCTACGATCTCGGTTCCTGGACGCTGATGTACAACATGTACCAAACCTTGGTGACGATTCCCACAGGCGGGAATCAGCCTGAAGGCGATGCCGCGCGGTCGTGCGAATACAACGACCCGAAGACCTACACCTGCAAGATGAAAAACGGATTGACGTTCGGCAACGGCAACAAGCTCACATCCTCGGACGTGAAGTTCAGCCTGGAGCGCAATATCGCCATCGCCGACCCCAACGGCGCCGGGGGCCTGCTCGCGAGCATCACGAGCAAAGACGGCAAAGTCGACCCGAAGGCGATCGAAGCCGTCGATGACACCACCGTCGTTTTCCACCTCAACAAGCCGGACACGACGTGGCAATTCGTATTAACCACCAATGCGGCGGCGATCGTCGACGAAGAGACCTTTCCCAAGGACAAGTTGGCCAAGAACACCGAAGCGGTCGGCTCAGGCCCCTTCACGATGGACCAATACAAGGACGGTCAGCAGGCCACCCTCGTGGCTAACGACAAGTACGACGGTCCGCACAAGGCCAAGTCCTCGAAAGTTTTCATTCGATACTTCCAGTCGCCCGCCACGATGAAGCAGAGCGTTGAGGGCGGCGAGATCGATGTGGCATGGCGATCGCTGAGCCCCACGGACGTCAATGACTTGAAGACCAATGATGCCGTCAAGGTGCTTGAGGGCGAAGGTTCAGAAATTCGATACTTCGTCTGGCAGTTCGACACCAAAGTGAGCAAAGAAAAGGCGACCCGGCAGGCGGTAGCGGAGTTGATCGACCGTGAAGCGATCGCGAAGAACGCCTACTCCGGCACGGTTGACCCTCTCTACTCGATCGTTCCGCCGGGCTTTGCGGGCCAAGTCGATGCCTTCAAGGAAAAGTACGGCGAAAGTAGCGTTGATGAGGCAAAGAAGCTTTTGACAGACGCCGGCGTTGACATTCCGGTCAAGCTGACACTGGGCTACACGCCGTCACACTATGGACCGAATGCCGTCGACGAGGCCAGTGAACTCAAACGTCAACTCGAGGACAGCGGCCTGTTCAAGGTATCGGTGAAGAGTGCAGAGTGGACGCAATACCAGGATCTCTACAAACAGGGCGCCTACGATCTCTTCCAGCTCGGCTGGTTCCCCGACTTCCTCGACGCTGACAACTATCTTGCGCCGTTCGTCGTAGATGGTGGCTTCTACGCCAACAACTACCAGAGCGACAAGGCCAATGGGCTTGTGGCAAAGGAGCAGGCCACTACCGATCCGAACGAACGAAAGGTGATCCTGCAGGATTTGCAGAAACTGGTTGCCGAGGATGTTCCGCTCATCCCAAGCTGGGTCGGTAAGAACATCGCGGTTGTTCGTCCCGAGATGAGTGGGG
Organism: Propionibacteriales bacterium; assembly: GCA_038242765.1. Taxonomy (GTDB): domain Bacteria; phylum Actinomycetota; class Actinomycetes; order Propionibacteriales; family Nocardioidaceae; genus JBBSRT01. The sequence goes on along the minus strand of JBBSRT010000154.1, from coordinate 517 downwards.
TCAAGGACACCCTGGGTGCCGCCTTCATCTTCCGGATGTGGGAGGTCAGCAAGAAGGGCTAAACCCGTGCGTTGGCCGGAGATGGCGGTACCGTCTTTGGCCAACCACGAATGGTTCGGCCGCGATGCGGCCACAGAGTTCGGCCGAAAGGGAATCGATGTCCGCTGCGGGAGGTTCGCTGCCGCGTTATATCGCTCAGCGAGTCGCTCTGGTCATCCCGATGATCTTCATCCTTGTGACCATCGTTTTCCTGCTCTTGCGGGTCGCGCCCGGTGACCCGGTATCGGCCACCGTTGGTGGAAGGTTGTCCCCCGACGCCTTGGCCGAACGCCAAGCAGCACTCGGTCTCAATCGGCCGCTGATCGTCCAATACTGGGACTACATCAAGGACGTCGCCACGCTGAACTTCGGCCAGACGATCACTGACAACCGCCAGATTATCGACATCGTCAAGGACAACGGCGGTGCAACACTCACGTTGGCTGGTGCCGCTTTTGCCGTGGCCCTCCTGATTGGT